>NZ_JCAIJG010000183.1:0-18571 GCF_059735615.1 Desulfosporosinus sp. Tol-M2 | reverse complement strand
ATTATGTGGAGCTCCACATAAGGCATTATATACACAACAAGCAAACAACAAAGAAAGCGAGGTAACCAAAAAGTGAAAAAGTTCTGGAATTGGGCGCGGGATGCCGACGATGGCGACCGCGTCCTCTATTTTGACGGTCAAATTTCTGATGAAACTTGGTTTGACGATGACATCACTCCTAAGCTCTTTAAGTCCGAACTGGAGGCCGGTAGCGGGAACGTAACCATCTGGATCAACTCACCCGGTGGTGACTGCGTGGCAGCGAGCCAAATCTACTCCATGCTGATGGACTATAAGGGCGACGTTACCGTAAAGGTTGATGGCATGGCTGCAAGCGCAGCTTCGGTCATTGCTATGGCAGGAACAAAAGTACTCATGGCACCAACGGCGCTCATGATGATACACAATCCGATTTCAATTGCTATCGGTGACAGTGACGAGATGAAACGTGCTGTCGCTATGCTCGCAGAAGTCAAAGAAAGCATTATCAACGCCTATGAAATCAAAACAAACCAGAGCCGAGATAAGCTGTCCCGACTAATGGATGCGGAAACATGGATGAACGCCAACAAAGCCATAGAACTGGGGTTTGCGGACGGACTGCTAACCGACGAAAAAAGCCACAGCAGGGAAGTGTCCGTGGAAAACTTCCTCTTCAGTCGACGGGCGGTTACAAACTCTCTGCTTGATAAGCTACGTGCAAAGTCTCAAATTCCCACACAAACTGAACAGCCGAAAGGCAAATCCATCGAGTCGCTCCAAGAGCGGCTCAATTTAATTACAGGAGGAAATCAAAATGTCTAAACTGCTTGAACTGTACGAAAAGCGTAACAAGGCTGTTGCGGCCACCCGTGCCTTCCTTGATTCCAAGAGGGCAAATGGCGACATCCTCTCCGCCGAGGACGACGCTACCTATAACAAGATGGAGTCCGATGTCATCGCGCTCGGAAAGGAAATCGACCGAGAAAATCGCCTTGCTGCTATCGACGCGAAGCTCGCCGAAGCAACAACCAATCCTATCACCAACAAACCTTTAAAACCGGAGGGCGAACACAAAACCGGCAGGGCTTCCAAGGAATATCGCGCCGACTTCCTTAACATATTGCGCGGTAGACCAATGATTCACAACGTCATCCAGGAAAGCACCGACGCGGATGGTGGTTATCTCGTCCCAGAAGAATTTGAAACTCAGATTGTCGCGGCTTTGGAGGAGACAAACGTCATCCGCTCCATCGCTAAGACCATTACGACCGCAGCCGAGAGAAAGATTCCTATCGCGGCGACGCATTCAGTTGCCCAGTGGACACTTGAGAACGGCGCGTATACCGAAAGCACCCCGACGTTCGGTCAGAAGACCATTGATGCCTACAAGCTGACCGACCTTGTAAAGGTCAGCACGGAGCTTTTGCAAGATTCCATGTTCGATATCGAGAGTTATATCACCGCCGAATTTGCTCGTGCATTTGGTATCGCCGAGGAACAGGCTTTCTGTATCGGTACCGGCTCCAACCAGCCGACGGGTATTTTTACAGCAAACGGCGGCGAAGTCGGAGTGACTACGGGTTCGGCTACGGCAATCACAGGAGACAACCTTATTGACATTGTGTACGCGCTCAAATCCCCTTACCGCAGAAACGCCGTATTCCTAACGAACGACGGAACGATTTCTGCTATCCGTAAACTGAAGGATTCCAACGGCGCATATATGTGGCAGCCGTCCCTTCAGGCGGGCCAGCCCGACCGCTTGCTCGGCTATCCGCTCTATACCTCCCCCTACGTTCCTGCTGTTGCAGCAAGCGCGTTTCCTTTGGCGTTCGGTGATTTCAAGAACTACTGGATTGCAGACCGCCTTGGCAGAACTGTCCAGCGACTCAACGAACTCTACAGCACCAATGGTCAAGTGGGCTTCATCGCTACCGAGCGTGTGGATGCGAAAGTCATTCTCAGCGAAGGAATTCAGTTGCTCCAGATGGCTGGTGCTTAATGAAAGGAGGCGGCTCGGATGTTAGTTGATGATTTACTTCCCGTTGTGAAAGCGAACCTCATTCTCGCCCACGATCTGGATGACGATCTATTGCGCGGCTACATCCGTGCCGCCATTAGTTTTTCCGAAAAGTATCAGCACCGCGAGGACGGTTGGCTTGACACATATGGCGCTTCCGAATCAACAAAGCAGGCACTCGTTATGCTTGCGAGTCACTTTTACGAAAGCCGTGACGGTTCAACCGCCGGGTTCTTTGCAGATAGTGTGCAAGCCGGAGATGCAGTGTGGAAAGCCGTGGAGCGTCTGCTCCGCATGGAAAGGGAGTGGAAAGTTTGAGTTACGGAAAGATGAATACCTTTATCGAAATCATATCCACCGCTCCCACCAAGGACACGGAAGGTTTCGTAACCCACGGTGACACTATACTTGCGTCCATACGCGCATACAAAGAAGATCGCCACGGTAATGAGCGGTGGGCAAACATGGCAGCTTTTTCCGAAGCAACCGCCATGTTCCGCTTCCGCAAAATACCAGCTCTCACCGTCGATACTGCAATGTTCATTATCTGTGACGGCTGTCGTTATAACATCGTCAGCGCCGAGGATGTGCGAAATCGCGGAATGTATGTGGAAGTTATGGCGACGGAGGTGAAACCTAGTGGCTAAGGTTGAAATCAAGATGCCAGAGGAATTCCTCCTAAAGCTGTCCCGTCTTGCCGACAGGACCGATGAGATTATCCCTAAGGTGCTGGAGGCTGGTGGGGATATCGTCCTAAGCAAGGTGAAAAACAATCTCTCCTCCGTCGTCGGGAATGGAACAAAAGAAGAAAGTCGCTCAACAGGAGAACTGGAAAGCTCGCTTGGGCTTTCTCCTGCAAAACAGAACCGAAACGGCGACTGGGACGTTAAGGTCGGGTTCGCCGAGCCAAGGAGTGATGGCGACTCCAATGCCAAAATCGCCAACATCCTAGAGTACGGCAGACACGGTCAACCGCCAAAGCCGTTTTTAAAGCCCGCAAAGACGCAGAGTAAAACTGCATGCGTGAACGCAATGAAAGTGAAATTCGAACAGGAGGTTGATGGTGTATGAGCATTTTAGCTGAGTTGAATACGCTCCTCTCGCCCACCCTCCCTGTGGAGACGGGCGTTTTTTCTGACAAACCACCAGATGAATATCTTGTCCTCACGCCAATGACAGATGAATTCTCCTTGTTCGGCGACAATACACCCCTAATCGATCTATCGGAGGTGCGGATTTCGCTGTTTTCAAAAGGCAACTATCTGCAAATAAAACGTCAGATAACCCTGACTCTGCTGAATGCAGATTTCACAATAACTGACCGCCGGTACATTGGTTATGAAAGTGATACCGGCTATCACCATTACGCCATTGACGTGGCGAAATCTTATGAACTGGAGGAATAACCTATGGCTACAATTGGCTTAGATAAGCTCTATTATGCAAAAATCACCGAGGATACCAACGGCAATGAAACCTATGGCACCCCTATTCCGCTTGCGAAAGCAATGAAATCAGACCTCTCTGTTGAGCTCGCTGAAGCAACCCTATATGCCGATGACAGTGCTGCAGAAATTGTAAAGGAATTTAAAAATGGCACGCTTTCTCTCGGGATTGACGATATCGGCGTCACGGCCGCCGAAGACCTAACCGGAGCGACTCTTGATGATAATCATGTCGTCATTTCCGGCAGTGAGGATGGCGGCAGTCCTGTCGCGGTTGGCTTTCGTGCAAAGAAAGCCAATGGCAACTACCGTTATTTCTGGCTTTACCGAGTGGTTTTCGGTATCCCGGCAACCAACCTCTCCACCAAGGGCGATTCTATTACCTTTTCAACACCGACCATTGAGGGTACCGTGCTGCGCAGAAACAAGCTCGATGACAATGGCAAGCACCCGTGGAAATCCGAGGTCAACGAGGATGATGCCAGCGTTCCCGCTTCCGTCATTACCGGCTGGTACACGCAGGTCTATGAGCCTGTGTTCACTGCTGTATAAGCATGGAGGATTAGCAGATGGATAAAGAACGAAGCGCAGTAATTACGATCGGTGGTCAGGAATATGAAATGCTTCTGACCACCAGGGCTACGAAGGAGATCGCCAAGAGATATGGCGGTCTTTCTAATTTGGGCGAAAAGCTCATGAAAACCGAAAACTTTGAAATGGCCCTGGATGAGGTGGTGTGGCTTATCACCCTGCTTGCCAATCAATCGGTGCTGGTCCACAACCTGCAGAGCCCTTCAAAAAAGAAAACCCTTCTAACAGAGGAAGCTGTTGAGCTGTTGACCTCTCCCTTCGAACTGGCAGATTACAAAAACGCCATCATGGAGGCCATGTACAAAGGAACGAAGCGCGAGGTTGAAAGCGAGGAAGAAACCTCAAAAAACGCACAGGTCGGGTAAGCGACGAGGCGTTGTTTGCCCGGCTGATTTTTTATGGTGTTTCCCTCCTGCACCGCTCTGAGCCGGAGGTCTGGCTGATGCCGATTGGCCATCTGCTGGACCAGTGGGAGGTCTATAAGCAGTTTAACGGACTTGCGAAGGCTAAACGCGAGTATTACATCGACGAAATCATACCAAATGGGATCTAAGGAGGTGGTGAGAATATGGCGGATAACTTCGGACTGAAAATCGGTGTGGAGGGCGAAAAGGAATTTAAACGAGCCCTTTCAGATATTAACCAGTCCTTTAAGGTACTTGGCTCCGAGATGAAGCTGGTCGAGTCCGAGTTTGGCAAAAACGAAAGCAGCGTCAAGTCGCTCACCGCCAAAAACGAGGTGCTCACCAAGCAGATCGATGCGCAGAAGGACAAAATTGAAACCCTGCAAAAAGCGCTAAAGAACGCCTCGGATTCCTTTGGTGAAAACGACCGCCGTACCCAAAACTGGGCTATTCAGCTTAACAACGCCAAGGCCGAGCTCAACGGCATGGAGCGTGAGCTGGCGCAATCTGCCGAGGAAGCGGATAAGCTCGGCGATGAGCTGAAGAAATCCGGAAATGAAGCCGAAAATTCAGGCGGTAAATTTGATAAATTGGGCGGCATCTTAAAGGGTGTCGGTGCAGCCATGGGTACCGTGGCGATCGCTGCTGGAGCAGCCGCATTTAAACTGGGCAAGGAGGTTGTGCAGCAATTCGGTGAGCTGGAGCAGAACCTCGGCGGCTCCGAGGCGGTGTTTGGTGAATATGCAGCTTCTATCCAGAAAACCGGCGAGGAAGCTTATAAAAATCTGGGCTTATCGCAAAGCGATTACCTGGCAACCGCCAATAAGATGGGAGCTTTGTTCCAGGGCTCCGGCATTGAACAGCAAAAGAGCCTTGATCTGACCGAAAAGGCCATGCAGCGGGCTGCGGATATGGCTTCAGTTATGGGCATCGATATGTCTATGGCCATGGAATCCGTAGCTGGTGCGGCAAAGGGCAACTTCACTATGATGGACAATCTCGGTGTTTCCATGAATGCCACCAACATCCAAGCCTATGCTCTTGCAAAAGGTCTGGACTTCACTTGGGCTTCTGCAACTAACGCTGAAAAAGCCGAGGTTGCGATGCAGATGTTCTTTGAGAACACAGAGCAGTACGCTGGCAACTTTGCCCGCGAGTCCACTCAGACCATATCCGGCTCCATCGGACTCTTGCAGGCGGCGCTGGGTTCCTTTACTGCTGGGCTTGGAAATGCCGATGCCGACATGACGAACCTAACACAGAATCTGGTGGACGCTTTTCAGGCAGTAGTGAAAAATATCGTACCAGTTATTGAAAACATTGTATCCGCCCTTCCTATGGCAATGGATGCAATTCTTTCTGCTATTGGTGAGCTGCTTCCAACCCTGCTGAGTACCGTAACAGAGCTGTTCACTCAGGTGCTGGAGACGGTCTTAAGCCTGTTGCCGGAGCTGATACCTGCCGCAGTTGATGCGGTTATGACCATTGTCGGGGCACTCATTGACAATCTTCCGCTGCTCATCGAGGCGGCTATCCAGCTTATAACCGCACTTGTGGAGGGTATCGGCACAGCCTTGCCAGAGTTGATTCCCGCTGCAGTTGGCGCGGTGATCACAATTGTCACTGGACTGATAGACAATCTGGACATGATTCTCGCAGCAGCCTTTTCAATCATTCAGGGTCTGGCGGAGGGACTTCTAAATGCGTTGCCACAGCTGATGGAAGCGCTGCCGCAGATCATAATGACGATTATTAATTTCATTACCGACAATCTGCCCGCCATTATCGAAATGGGTATTGAGCTGACCGTTCAACTTGCGCTTGGTTTAATTAAGGCGATACCGCAGCTTGTGGCAAAGCTGCCGGAAATCATCGCTACTATTGTGACAGGCTTGGGCGAAGCGGTCAGCTCGGTATTCGAAATCGGAAAAAACATCGTTTCGGGCCTTTGGGAAGGCATCAAATCCATGGGCAACTGGCTTGGTAATAAAATCAGCGGCTTCTTTTCCGGCATTGTGGATGGTGCCAAAAACCTGCTGGGCATTCATTCTCCTTCGACGGTTTTCGCCGGAATTGGTGAAAACATGGGTGCCGGTATCGGTGTTGGTTTTGCCGATGCTATGAAGCTTGTTGAAGAGGATATGAAAAAGGCTATCCCGACAGAGTTTGACGGACTGAATATCGATGTCGATGCGGTCAATCGATTTGCCTCAGCTTCAAATGCAGCTTCCTCTGCAGAGCAGGCCGGGAACGTAGAAAACAAATATGAAATAGTAATCAATAATCCAAAGCCGGAAGCCGCTTCAGACAGCATACGAACCACCCTGCTGAAGCATTCATATGGCTTGGCTTAAGGAGGTGCATGCATCTTGACTGAAAATTGGTCATTTAACGGCTGTGCTCTAAGCTCAAGAGGAAAATGGGACGTGGAAGCTGTTATCGAAGGGATCGGTATTCCTAAATTTAGAGGCAGTGACCTGCAGGTTCCGTTCCAGCACGGTAAGCGCTGGATTAAAAAACGCTTTGACAGAAGAAAGGTAGTCCTCTCCATGTGGATAAAAGGATCGGACCGGGCTAATCTGGATGATAATATCGATGCGTTCCTGAAAGCTATCGGCAATCCGGGACTTCATCCGCTTAATCGCACCATGAGAAACGGAGAACTCCGGCAGGCACAAGCTGAGCTTTGTTCGGAGATAAATTTCGTCAGGAAGAATCCCGGTTATGCCAAGTTCGCTCTGGAGCTTGAATTGGCCGATCCGTTCTTTTATCCAATAGAAAAGGTCACGGATACCAGGATGGTTACTTCCTCTCCCTTTGCATGGACGCATGCCAATGAAGGGTCAGCGCCTGCAACAGCAATGGTTATTACCCTGGAAGGCCCGTTGAGTAATCCGGTTCTTAGGAATCAGAGCAGTGGTGTTTGGCTTCAGTACCTTGGCACAATTGCAAGCGGCGAAGCCGTGGTTTTAGATACAAAATATTACACCTGCCTGCAGGGTGATGAGAATATGATTTCGATTGTCAAGCATGGCGGCGATGCCTACTGGATGATTCTTAATGCGGGAAACAACAGCATGGAGCTTGAAACAGACACAACTGGCGGCAGGGTTACGCTTGAGTATTACCCTGCCTTTTATTAGGAGGTGTAGCAAATGCCCTATCCAACCTTACCCGGACGAAAGTTTGAATATGACGCAGGCGGAGGTTCTGTCTACTATGGGAATAGTCCAACTGATATTACGGCACCGATAACCACAGAGCAGATGGCTAAGCTAAATGGGATAGGCAATACATCGGCAGTGCTTTCAACAAACGTGTGGGCCGGTAATGGCAGCAGAACTCTCTGGGTGTTTTTGCCTGAGAAGTATGTGGTCGCTGGACTTGGCATGATTCACAATGTTTATTGCACAGACAGCACTCCGGTGTCAGTGACAGTTGCCGGAAGCGCAGACAGTACAAACGGCCTTGATGGCACATGGATAAATGCGACATTGCCGAACGGCGCAATACCAACGTATATGATGGATGACGATGTGTGGAGGGACAGTATTCAACCATGCACATTCTCGGAAGCAATAAAAGTACTGCGCGTTCATTACAGTGCGCCTAATGCAGGCGCTGATTATTCTTCAGTAAATATCTATGCACTGCATATTTATGGTGTAAAAGCCGATGGACAAATACCAGACGACATTCTGTTTTTAGACGATGATGAATCCGGAGACCCGGAGTTTATTAGAGATCTTGATTTCGGCGACCGACCGGAAGGCACAACGGTAACGCACAGAATGAAGCTTTTTAACAGCAGTACGACAAAGATCGCCAACAACCTGACGCTGTCTATAATTGATACCGATTTCACCTTCAGCATGGATGAAGGCACTACCTGGGTGACCGGTGCAACAATCACCTCCCTTGCCCCACAGGGGACAAGCAGCAGCATTATTATCAAGAATACAATACCACCGCCGACACAGCTGCTCGGGCCAAGAGCGCCAAGGCTTGAGGTAACAATCGGAAGCTGGTCGTAATGAGGAGGCGATAATATGCCGGACAGAATAAGGCTAATCACGCCTCAAAACGAAGCAGTAACCAGCAGTCTGGCACTAACGGCAAAATGGGTACGCACTTATGAGGAGCTTGTCAAAGAAGACTTCGATGAAACCGGGGCGTTCACCCAAGTCGTTACCCGTGAAGACTATGTAGATAATGTGCTGACCTTTTTGGGGCTGCAATTGGACAAAGACCCCAACTCGACTCCAGAAGGCTATACTCCGGGAACGGACTGCGTTCCGCTTATGACCGCAACAACAACAGACGGCGTCACAGTGAATGACAGCGGCAACCTTGGAACAGGCTATGAGGGCTGGCGAGCCTTTGATAACAACAGTGATACACGCTGGGGCGTGGCCATGACATCAGGTATTCTTTCGGTAACCTTGGCATCAGCAAAAATTATCGCAGGCTATTCGATCCGAGCAAGAAATGATTCCTATCTGATTGACAGCCCGAAGGATTGGACCTTTGAAGGCAGTAACGACGGTACAAACTGGACCGTACTGGATACGCAGACCGGCCAGACCTCCTGGAGCACGAACGAACGCAAGGAGTTTACAGTATCATCCCCCGCCTCGTATCTTTACTATCGGCTGAATATCAGTTCAAACCAGAGCGGCACGGACACATCAGTTTCCGAAGTGGAGCTGCTGGAGGGCGTTCCCTATGGACTTGACTATTACAGCAGCGGAACCCGCGTGGTCGGGCCGATTACTTTAAGCGGGACTGCCTATGGGGACGAAGTCCTGCAGTGGACATTTGGCGATATGCCTGCTGGAACAAGTATAGTCATAAGCTGTGCTCTGACAACTGATGCGACACCTCCTTCTTCTTATACGGTTGCAACAAACGGCGCTCAATGCCCGGTGATCGCAGAAAACGATGATATGACTGGCAAGTACCTGTGGATTAAGCAGGAGCTTGCCACCTCGGATATTGAGGCAACACCGTCTCTGATTGCTATGGAAATGCAGCTTGTTTTGGCTGCGTCAGCCGATCTTACCATTGAAATTGATAGAACCACCATGTTCAGCGGGATGAACTACCGCTCCAATACGGTGTCGGCGCTGCCCTGTGGCGAGCTGACGACCTTTGAACCGTACGATGTATACGATGGATTCCTGTATTGGAGAGCAAGGGCAATCAATGAAGCCCTTGGCATTGACACTGGTTGGAGTACGCCAAACACCTTCAATCTAATGGGCGGCCCCTTTCCTTTACCGCAATTTTTCACGCTTCTTGAAAACAGGCAGTTTGGCAAACAAAGAGACAAACGCGCTTTATCTGTTCAAGAGAATATTGGCTTTGGAAAGTCACGGGAAAGGCGAACATTGTACGTCCCGGAGAACCGGGCGTTCGGCAAGCTGAGAGCAACAAGGACGATTTACACTGAGCTTAATGTGACCGACGATCCTCCATTCCCATGGATCAGCTCGATTTCCGTAACCAGGGGTCAAGCAGGCTCTGTGTTGACCCTACAAGGCAGCGGTTTTGGTTATACACACACAGCGGTAGACCTCGGTAATACCGACAGATATCTAAGAAGTTACGGCGGCTTTGTCTACATCAATGATATGCTGTGCAACGTACTTGAATGGTCATGGACAGAGATCACCCTCCAGCTTCCCCTTTCTGCTACAACCGGGCCAATAAAGGTGCAGCTGACAGCGCCGGAGCTTCAGGACAGTAATTCCATTGGCTTTGAAGTATATGCCGGTTTGCCTGCAGACGATGTGGGCATTGAGCTTTTCATCATCGATAGAGCAAATCCGAATGTGCTCGTGAAGCAGCTTGACGGCGCTTGGGACAAGGCGTTCCAAATGATGCAGAATAACCCTGGTAGTGGAAGCTTTAGAATTAGTCGCTACGATGATACGGGTGGAAACCGAGATTATATTGCCGATGACAACTTGGTCCTGGTAAAGCTCGATGGAAATCCGCTGTTCAAGTGGATCATTGAGGCAAGAAATCCAAACTATGTGGATACCAGCGAACAGCAGATAATTGAAGTCAGCGGACGCGGCGTCCTTTCCATGCTTGGCTGGGCTGTGGTTTACCCGGAGGAAATGGGGACGCCTGTTTTAGACCGGCAGTTTACAGGGACTGCAAGCAAAGTATTACGGACACTGATACTGGAAGCGCAGGCAAGAGGTGGTCTCGTTGGGGTAACCGTGGACTGGCAGGACGATAAGGACAGTCTTGGAAACACGTTCTCAGAGAATATCAATCTATCCTTTCATGTCGGAACGCCGCTACTGGAGGTTGCAACGAAGTTCACCGAGGGCCTTGGTTACTTCGATATTGAAATGACACCTGAGCTTGTGCTCAAGATTTACAAAACCAGAGGTCTGGATCTGCACGAAACGGTGGTGTACAGCCCGGGGCAAGCGGTCATCAGCCATCAGAACCAAAGCGACGCGACCGGCTTGGTGAACGAAGTACTCGTCGAGGGCGGCGACAAGCTATTGGCAATCGCCTCGCATTCTGCAAGCCAAGCATCTTATGGAAGGCGTGAAGGTTATTTATCGGCAAGCAATATTCAGGATGGCCTGAGCGAATACGGACAAGCATATCTAAATAGGGTCGCCTACCCGACTTGGGGTATCCAAGGAACGGTTACGAAGTTTTACGATGACCAGGGCAACAGAATGAAGCCCTTTGAAACCTACTTGATTGGAGACTGGATCGGCTGGAAGATCGCACCGGAAGGCTCAGATGATATCGGTTTCGATGGCGTATTAAGAATTCGTGGCATCACAGTAAGCGAGGATGACGACACCGGGGCCTTGTCCTATACACTGGAGCTCCACAATATGATGCTGGAGCATGAGATTAAGCTAAACCAGAAGGTTGAGCGAATGTCCCAGTACAGCGGTTCTGATGTTTTATCTGTGGCTCCTTCCAGCAGCGGTGGCTATTCCACCTCGGAAGTAAACGCTATGCTTGCAGCCAAGGCAGACACAAACCACCTGCATACCGGCGTTTACTCGGATATTGACCACGTTCACGACTTTTTAGCATTGACGGATACGCCCGGCAGCTACCTGGGACAAGGAACCAAGGTGGTAGCGGTTAAAGCAGACGGCAGCGGTCTTGAGTTTGTGACCGGCGGCGGAAGCAGCTCAATCGGCGGCTGTCTGGCTTGGGTTACATTCAATGGAATCACAAATGCAAATACCACCGGAACCTATGTGCAAAGCGGAACGACAGTAACGGTAACCTTGACAGGACACGGCTACAAGGTTGGTCATATGATATACTCCGACATCACATCCGGGACTGGAGTTGATGGCACTTATAAAATTACAGAGGTTACCACGAACACTTTTAAATATACGGCTGGAACTTCGTTGACAACGAGCGGAAACATCACGCTTAGAAGGTGTGCGATTAGAAGATGTGGTGCTGTTCATTCCGTTTCTGATATAGGGACCGGCTATTATGCGGTTAACTTTGCCAACGAGATGATCGATGCGAATTATGCCTTCTGCGCAAATGCCTGTGAGCCAACTGGGACGACAGCAAATACTGCAGTTTCTGCTTCAGATCCGACTGAAATCACAAACTTTTTTATTGGCTTGACCTGTGAGGACTTGGACGGCGGATATATTGACTGCCCTGTAGTATCGCTATCCATATTTGGATAACTGACAGTGAAATAGTTGTTTTGGAGAGCCTTCGGGCTCTTCTTATTTTTATCAAGGAGGTTTAACAAATGAAAGACATTATTAATACGCTTCAGATTGTCGTTGCCGCTGTTGGCGGCTACATCGGGTACTTCCTTGGCGGCTGGGATGGCTTCCTATATGCTTTGGTAGCCTTTGTCGTCATCGATTATCTGACGGGGATCATGGTGGCCATTTTGGAGAAGCGCCTTTCAAGCGAGGTCGGCTTTCGGGGCATCTTCAAAAAGGTGCTGATTTTCTCGTTGGTGGCTGTGGCACACATCGTGGATTCGCAGCTTATTCAAACCGGCAGCGCTGTCCGAACCGCTGTCATCTTCTTCTATTTGTCTAATGAAGGCATCAGCATAATTGAGAATACGGCAAAAATCGGTCTTCCTATTCCCGAAAAACTCAAAACGGTCTTGGAACAGCTGAATAAGGAGGACAAATAAATGAATCTGCACAAGCTAATTCTCACCAACAACGCTTGCTACAAAGCAGGCAAAACCATCACGCCAAAGGGCATCATGGTCCATTCCACCGGGGCAAACAACCCGAACCTGAAACGCTATGTTGGCCAGGATGATGGACTGCTCGGTGTAAACACCAACAACAACCACTGGAATCAGGACAAGCCGGACGGTCGGCAGGTCTGCGTCCACGGCTTCATCGGTAAGCTGGCTGATGGCAGCATCGCCACTTATCAAACCTTGCCCTGGAATCACCGGGGCTGGCACTGCGGCAGCGGTTCAAAAGGTTCCGGCAACGATACACATATCAGTTTTGAAATTTGCGAGGACAGTCTTATAGACGCCTCGTATTTTTCTGCCGTTTACACAGAGGCTGTTGAGCTATGTGCTTATCTCTGCAAGCAATATGGGCTCACTGAAAAGAACATCATCTGTCATAGCGAAGGAGCTACCCTCGGCATTGCCAGCAACCATAGTGATGTGATGCACTGGTTTCCCAAGCACGGTAAAAGCATGGACACCTTTCGTGCAGATGTTGGGAAGCTGCTTGTCACGGCCAATGCAACAACCGAACAAGCATCAACTGCTTCAAAAACCATTTATCGTGTACAAGTCGGGGCTTACTCTGTCAAGGCGAACGCCGACGCAATGCTCGCTAAGGTCAAAGCGGCAGGCTTCAAAGACGCTTTCATTAAAACTGAATAGAGAAGTGATTTTATCTACGGATTTACTCCCCTCACTGTCCTTTTGGAAGTGAGGGGAGTTTTCTTTTTTCTCCTCATCGAAATTCAGGGAGGAGGAACAGAACATGCCAAACATTAACGCCGAAACACCGGAAAGCATTTGTGCTAAAATTCCTGTTTCACAGGAGCAACTGCAATGTGAAATGGATTATATAAGGGCGCAGCGGATACTTGATTCCATGCTTCAAAAGGGACTTATTTCTTTGTCGGAATTTAATAAAATCACCCTACTAAACCGCCAGTCTTTTTCTCCGGCGTTGGCACAGATAATGCCTTAAAACCGTTGATATAACTCTGCTTCAGAGTTAATATGTGACACTGACCAAGGAGGTGAAAAATTGAAAAAGGTTACGAAAATTGCTCCAACTACCAAGTCTACTGCAGAACAGCCCCAGCTGCGTGTCGCCGCCTACGCCCGTGTTTCGACTGACAGCGATGAGCAGCTGGTCAGCCTTGAAACCCAGAAAAACCATTACGAATCCTACATTAAAGCTAATCCGGAATGGGAGTTTGCGGGGCTTTACTATGACGAGGGCATAACTGGCACCAAAAAGGAAAAAAGGCCCGAGCTGCTTCGGATGATTGCCGATTGCGAGCAAAGAAAAATCGACCTCATCGTCACAAAGTCGATCAGCCGCTTAGCTCGAAACACCATGGATTGCCTGAGTCTGGTCCGTAAACTAACCAAGCTTGGCATTTCTGTGTATTTTGAAAGTGAGAACATCAATACCGGGTCAATGGAAAGCGAACTCATGCTGTCGATCCTGAGTGGACTGGCCGAGGGTGAATCGGCGTCCATCGCTGAGAATAACAAATGGTCCATACAACGACGCTTTCAAAATGGTACTTATAAAATCGGCTGTTCGCCATATGGCTACGATGCTGTAAATGGCAAATTGGTTGTGAATGAACAGCAGGCTGAAATTGTCCGGTTTGTATTTTCTGAGATTCTGTCTGGGAAAAGCCTTCATAAGATTGCGGATGCACTGAATCAGCGCAACATTCTTTCTAAAAAAGGCGGTCGATGGAAGGCTAATACCCTTCGAAATATGGTCGTAAACGAGAAGTACATCGGTGATGCACTCTTTCAAAAGACCTATAGCGACAGTCAGTTCAACAGGCATAAGAACGACGGTGAAAAAGAACAATATCTGATTCGTGATCATCATGAGCCGATTATAAGCCGGGAGGATTTTGAAGCAGTTCAGAAAGTTATTGAGCAGCACGGAAAGGAAAAAGGCGTAGAAAAGTACAGTGAGAAATACCAGAAACGATATCCCTTTTCCGGGAAAATCATCTGTGGTCAGTGTGGCGGTACTTTTAAGCGCCGTACCCACTCCAGCGGGAGGAAATACATCGCGTGGTGCTGCTCGACTCATATTGAAAGCATCGAAAAATGTTCTATGAAATACATCCCGGATTCCGATTTTGAATATGCCTTCATTACCATGATGAATAAGCTCATCTTCAGCCATCAATTCGTACTGAAGCCTTTATTGATTGGCCTGCGCGGTGTAAATACCGACGAAAGCTTCATAAGCATTCAAGACATTGATAAGAAGCTGGAGGAAAATGCCGAACAACAAAATGTGCTGGTCAACCTAATGGCCAAAGGCTATCTTGACCGCCCTGTTTTTAAGAAAAGCAGCAACAATTTACTTCAGGAAGCCGATCGATTGCAACGTCAAAAAGAGTCAATTAACCGCTTAATACAGGACGGGAACCAGCATTTAGGTGAAGTGAGCGCCCTGCTACAATACGCCACAAAAGCAACTATGTTGAAGCGCTTCGATGAAGATGTTTTCAAGAATTTTGTGAACCGGATTATTGTTTATTCCCGGACTGAGATTGGATTTGAACTGAAATGTGGCATTACCTTGAAAGAAAGGCTGGTGATATAAATGAGCCACACACCATTTGGCTATCGGATAGTAAACGGTGAAGCTGTGATCGATGAGCTTGCTGCCGAACAGCTAAGAACCCTCTTCCTCGCTTATTTAGCCGGTGATTCCTTGGCAACGGCTGCACAAAAGGCTGGAATTCTAATCTCCCATGCAGTTGTCAGAAAGATGCTCCGGAATACCCATTACCTCGGCGACGATTATTATCCGGCAATTATAGAACCAGCCACTTTTGAATCAGCCGAATCGGAACGCATTCGACGGGCTGAAAAACTCGGCCGAATCTTTGAGCCAAAAGAGACGATTGAGGCCGCTTACCCCACCACCTTCCATATCAAAGAAGGTAATGAGCGGTTCGACGACCCCTTCCAACAGGCAGAATACACCTACAGTCTGATCGAAAGAGAGGTGCAAAATGACTGAAGCAAAAATGAGTGTCACTGTGCTCCCAGCCAGGAAACAAGCCCGTGGCAAAAATGACGATGAAGAAAAAGCAAAACTCCGCGTAGCCGCCTACTGCCGCGTTTCCACGGATAGTGATGAGCAAGCCACCAGCTATGAAGCGCAGATAGAACACTATACGGCCTACATCAATGGCCAACCGGACTGGAGTCTGGCAGGCATCTATGCGGATGATGGCATCTCCGGTACCAATACGAAAAAACGTGAGGAATTCAACCGAATGATTGATGAGTGTATGGCGGGCAACGTCGACATGGTCATAACCAAATCCATCAGTCGATTTGCCCGCAACACGCTAGACTGCCTGAAATATATCAGGCAGCTGAAAGAAAAATGCATTCCCGTATACTTTGAGAAAGAAAATATTAACAGCATGGATTCTAAAGGTGAAGTCATGCTCACCATTATGGCGTCCCTTGCCCAGCAAGAGAGCCAGTCTTTGAGTCAGAACGTAAAACTGGGTCTGCAATACCGCTACCAGCAAGGCGAAATTCAGGTCAACTGTAACCGCTTTCTTGGGTTTGCCAAGGATGAGAATAAGCGCTTGATCGTTGTCCCCGAGGAAGCTACAATCATAAAACGCATCTACCGGGAATATCTTGAAGGAGCCAGCATGCTGAAAATCGCCCGTGGCCTTGAAGCGGACGGCATTCTAAACGGTGCTGGCAATGAAAAATGGCATACCAGTAATATTAACCAGATTTTGCGAAATGAAAAGTACATCGGCGATGCTCTCCTGCAAAAAACATATACCACAGACTTCCTCACGAAAACGCGAGTAAAGAACCATGGTATCGTTCCGCAATATTATGTAGAAAACAGCCATGAAGCCATCATCCCGCGTGAAATTTTCATGCAGGTGCAGGAAGAACTTATCCGTCGCCGCATCGTCCACACCAGCCCGAACGGCAAAAACCGAACCTTCAGCAGCATCCACTGTTTTTCAAATATGATTATTTGCGGGGGCTGCGGAGAGTTTTACCGCCGGATTCACTGGAACAACCGAGGGAAAAAATCGGTTGTCTGGCGCTGCATCAGCAGGCTTGAAAATACCGGACTTTACTGTGACGCTCGCACAGTGTTGGAAAGCACTATCGAGCAGGTTCTTGTCACCGCCATTAATCAAACCCTCTGCGGAAAAGATGATTTCCTGATCACCCTGCAGAATAACATCGAAACTGTTCTCTGCCACGAAAGTGACCAGACCCTGGCATGTATCGATGCGCGGCTCCAGGAACTTCAGGCGGAGCTTCTGAAATTAGCCAGCTCCAAGGCTGATTATGAGAGCGTCGGCAACGAGATTCATCGTCTGCATGAAGACAAGCAAAAGGTTCAGCTGGAAAGTGCAGGACGGGATGAACTGAAGAAACGGATAGACGAAATGAGCACATTTCTACAAAAGCAACCCATCGACCTGACCGAATATGACGAGCCGCTTGTCCGGCGGCTGATTGAAAAAGTCACCATCTACGAGGATAAGTTCACCGTCGATTTTAAGTCTGGTTTGACGGTTGATGTGGATGAATAAGAGTAAAAACAAGTAAGGCACTCTACGATAATTATGACGTAGGGTGCCTTTACTTATTTTGAACAATTCTACAATCTATTCTTCATATATGTCTACAGTCATTTCGACGCGTATACCTTCATGCAAGTAACTTTTATGGACTTGTGCTATATCCTTCATGCAACCCAACTCTATTGGAGCACTGTGTAGACGTTCAATAACTTCCTTTTTATTAGTTTTAATGATAACTCGTGCTTCACTTTGCTCTGCAAAGCGGGTGTTTTTTACCAGTAATTCTTTAGGGTATTTCTGGCCAAAATCCATCCAGCCATTAGAGCCGTATGCCTCAAAATCAAAATATGATACATTCCCAATTAGTATTTCAGAATCATCCAAACCGACTTGCCTTAATGCTTGATACAATCTATTCTTAAATTCATCAAAGTCGGAAATTAATATCAATGCAGGTTGGTCTTCTAACGGTAACTTATCAATATCTTCCGGTAAATAGTTGTCTGAAAAGTCTCTAAAATACGATGCTGGTATATCAGCGGTTACTCTGTGTTTTCCCTCACTGTCTGGACAAGGAAACAAGCTGTTTTTCATTATGTACACACAAAAGCAAGGCAATTTTAAACTTCGTTTGTCTTTCAAAAGCAGTCGATTCCCGCATATTTCCTTGTGTAATGGTCTGGTATTAGGATTTAAGATACAGCTAGACTCATATTTTCGAGTCAATTCCAATATACGCTCAACATCTAAACTATCACAAAAACCCAGAGTTCCCTCATAACCGTCTCCTCGCCCATCTCCATATTTTTTGGAGTAGTCAATCCACGATTGGGGGGTGTTGAATTTGATTGATCCTGCATCTATAAAAGAATCAGCATATTTCGAACTGGTTAATCTAAAGGTAGCCGAAAAATTATTCGGTTTTGCCCATTCTCCCATAAAACACCTCTCATTATATCATTCTGACATATTTCGGCTATGTTGATTAGCCTATTTTATGATACAAACCATAAAAATCTATACTGACCACACAACCCGGCAAAATTCAAAAAACATCTAAATCGACCACTCAGCAAGCCCTAAAAACCGAAAACATCTATATCGACCTCTCACCAAGTGCCGACATCTAAATCGACCATTCACAAGGGTCTGAGGCTATTTCGATATGTTCCCTCAAAGCAAAAAAATCACATTTTTCGCTCTCTAATTTCAAACGCAAAAACACACAAACGGCTTGAATACTGGGCTTTCCAGACCACTACTCTTTTACCCTTGACATCAATACGACCGTCTCAACGTGCTGCGTCCAA
>NZ_JCAIJG010000010.1:0-1001 GCF_059735615.1 Desulfosporosinus sp. Tol-M2 | reverse complement strand
AGATATTCGAGGATTACCTAATGGTTGCAAGTGACATGTTCCGCTACGATGTTTCGGTTTTGGTCATGGAGATGAAGGCCAAGAATATTGAAACCGCCCTTCGGAATTTCAATGAACGCATCGGCCTTACGGACGTGTCCTTTTTGGTCAATGCCCTTATCGGGCTTTATCGAGGCGAGCATCAGGGCGAGGCGCTGGCCTATCTTGCCCGAGATATGGACGTCAAAGCCAAGGAAGCCTTAAAGAAAAGGCTGAATAAGCTGCCCGGCAAAATCAAAATAGCGTCCATCCCATTGGTGGCCGTAACCCTGGCCACCTTGCTCTACGTTATCGGCTCCCACCTAATCAGGTCAATGGGGGGCCTTTTTTAATGTGAAAATGGGGCAACCCTTTTTCAAAATACATTTTGGAGGTATGACCCATGAAAAACAAAACAACCGCAATCCAAATCACCGGAGAAAGGAGGGAAAATTCCATGAAGAAAAGAATCGCCAACACTCTTTCAAGCGCCAGAGGACTTCTTAAAAGCAAGTCTGGCGACCAGATGACCGGCTGGCTCATTGTCGTGCTGGTTGTCGTCGTAGTGGGCGCTGTATTCATGACACTGTACCAGGGTTCCATCACCAGCATCTGGAACAGCATCGTTACCAAAATCACCAGCCTTTTGAGCTAACAATACTTGCAGCCGAAAAGGCTACGGCAACAGGGGGGGAGAATCGTTCTCCCCTTTTTCCTTTGAACCAAAATCAAAAAAATGATATGGAGGTATTTGTTATGATGACTACTTTAAAAAACAAAATGCAGAGGATGGGACTAAAAACAAGAAAAATTCTTGCAAGCAAGTCCGGAGACCAAATGACCGGCTGGCTCATTGTTGTCCTGATCGTGGTAGTGGTGGGTGCAATATTCATGACGCTGTATCAAGATTCCATCACCACTATCTGGAACAGCATCGTCACTAAAATTACCGGCCTTTTAAGCTAACAATACCTAAAACCGAA
>NZ_JCAIJG010000002.1:0-7918 GCF_059735615.1 Desulfosporosinus sp. Tol-M2 | reverse complement strand
TGTTGCCTCTCACAGATTTTGAGAAAAATTCTCACAGATTTTGAGAAAAATAATTTGCTCTGATTATGAATAAATATACAATAATTGCTTTCTAAGTAAAACCTCGCGCTACCCAAACGCGAGGTTTTACTTCTATTTAAAAGGAGAATCGGGAAAAGCAATTTTAGGTGACAGGATTTCTTTTGAGTATGTTCCTTATCCAGTATTCCGTTAAGCCATACTTAATGGCTAATTGTTTGATATTATAGCCATTGTATTCCTTTATTATCTTGCTATTTCTTAGCGGGATAATAAGTTTATCCAATTTCGGGATATATAAATATACTCCAGCGAAGGCTAGTCCAAGCTTCAATGCATTCTCTTTCCCGATGCATTCAGCCAATTCACTGTAGATCTCAGGAAGGTCTTCATTTTTTATATCTTGGATTAATTCTTCCATGTAATTAGTCATGATAACCTCCACATTGAATTAGGTTTCATTACGCTCCTGTTGCCGGGAATACTGCGGTTATTACGCCTGTGTTAGCATTATTTGTCGCTACTGCTCCTGCTACCGTAAAGAAGTCTTCAGCCACATCAGATAAGGTGAATCCTGCCTTCGGCGTAAGCGTAATTGTAGCTGTGTACACTGTTTCTGCGTCAAAAGTAGCGTCAACTGGTAACCAGGTTACAGTACCGGTGTACTGTGCCGTTTCAGTGATAGTGTTCACTGGAATTTGTCCGGTTACAGGTGCTGTAATCCCTCGTATTGCAGCAATGCTAATTACTTCAACTGACCTTGAAACATAGATAGCGTTTTTCTTGTTGCCAAGAACGAACGCATCATAGTATAAACGGCCTTCTACAAGCCAACCGTTAATTCCCTGAGGGTTTTCATGGATCTTATAATCAGAAAGCTTTTGAGGTGCTGTGGTAGCCTTTGGGTGCGTAATAATAAAGTCTATGCCAGCCTGGAAATAATCCGTAGGGCATGAAATTATGCTGATATTATCCACAGCAGCAACCATTCCATTAAACTTGATTTCCTGTGCTTTATCACTAGCATTAATGAATTTAGAATCCAACTTAAGCTCTTTAAAAAACCCTGGGGTAACAAAAGCGATCCGTCCATTAACCGGAATCTTTTTATCGGTTAGATAAGCAGAAGCTTCCAGCATGGCCTCATAAGCATTTAGTCTACCAACTACCTGTTTTACAGTCTTTCCTGCATTCTGCGCCATTCTTAAAAGCCTGTATTTATCCACTGTTGGAATAACAACTTCGTCCAGTTCTCTATTTAAGGCTGCTGCTGCACTATTAGCCTGCATGGTATCGCTGGAATTACGGCGGTCAATGGCAAAAGTAAAACTCTTATCCTGGGTCAATGTAAACTCCTGAATATCGTTGCCCAGCTCCACAGGAGTACCGTACCTGTTAGTTCCTTCCATAGAATAATTATTTAAGGGAACGGTAGGAATCGAATATACCTTGACTTTATTTACCCCGGAAAACTCATAATCATCATTTATGGCGGCTGCTGTTAATGCGCCAATTTTAAAGCATTCATCGATTTGAGAAGAGTATTTTTCAGCGTAATTAATTGGCATTTATCTCACCTTACTTTAAAAAGTTTTTTTGGCCTTTTAAGCCTTGAACAAATGGATCGTCGACAACGTTGTTTTGACCGCCGCCGGTTGGCGTAGTGCCTCTTAACCGCATATTAACGGCTTTATTGACTGCTTCACCAAAGACATTTTCAACTTTTTCTATGTTTTTGAGAACGTTCTCAGTTTCATCCTTAAAGTTAATAATGTCTAAAAACTCGTGCGGGATTTGGCTTTTATTAAAGCGGATTATTGTATCAGCCTTCATTTCAGCAATTTTCAGGGTTTTTTCCCGTTCTAATATTTCCTTTTCTCTTTCCTCTAAGGTCATTTTAGAACGGCGTTCAAGCTCTTCGGTCTGTTTTTGCAGCTTTCCACGCTCTTCGGTCAGCTTGGCTTCAATGGCAGCGTTAAAGTCTTCTTCCGTGTACGTTTTTGGGGTTGTAGCATCTACATTGGTTTGCTCTGCACTCTGGGCCTGGGTTACCTCCGCTGCTCGTGTATCTTGGGCTTGACCTGCTGTTTCTGTGCCATTTACTAACTCTTCGGGCATCCTCAATTCTCCTCTCACTTTACCGATTTCATCTGAATTTAATTTTAGAACTTCTTTTCGGAAGATTCTACGAAAGTAGTTCAGGAAATTACTTTATACCCTCTAAAAAAAGGAAGAGGAGAACCCTCCTCATTCTTTAGCTTTTTGCAATTTTTCTTGCGAATTCTGTTTTTGACTTCTCTTGTAGATAGCTTTGAGTCCTTCAATAACTTTGGATGCGCTTTCCAAGGTCAGCCATTGGATATGCTCCACCTTGTAATACTTCTTCAGGTAGCCTCTGAGCCGCTTTGGATCACTATCCCAGCCCAGCTTATACGCCAAGTCCTCAATGTATCTGATTTGCTTTTCTGAGGCCATTCCTGGCCGGTATTTCCTCTCTGGGTCAATTCCTAATTCCTTCATTATATGGATCAATACCTCGATTACATCGATCCCCTCTTTACTCGAAAGGGAAGAGATGCTGTCCGATCCTGTTACTCGATAGACTACGTCGTATACTGATTCTTTTGAGAGGTCTATTTCGCGTGCCATTGCCCATATTTTAGCGATCTGAGCTTTGCTGATGAAAGCCATTGCACTTCCCCTCCTTTAACCCGCTTTGATAATCTCTTTGTTGGTAAATTCGCTATACTTTTTGATTATGCAACCTTGCGACATTAAACTTATAAGCGCAAATCCATCTTCAAAACCTTTAAGGTACATGGCTTCATCCATGATATTTGCTCTCTGAACAAATGCTTCCTCCAGAACCATTAAATTATCTTGAATTTCCTTTGGGCCGCAGAAAAGAGAATCCCAAAGTTGGTCTACTTTCTCATCACAGCTGCAATATTCTTTATTATTTTCCTTTAGATCATGAAGCACTTTGTCCTGCACATCGTTGATAAAGTTATAAAAAGTATCTTTATCGTACATATTTTCCGCTCCTTTCATTTGATGATTTCTCAAATTCTGTGAGAAATCATACCTTCCAATAGCAGATTTAGAGATATTGAACCCTTTTTCCCTTAAGCATAATGATATGTCAGAGTAGGTCTTCATAGGATTTGACAGCATTATATTAACCTTTTCCTTAAGTTGTTCTGGCAGCTCCACTATCCGCATATATCTATGTTTTTTCATCAGAACCGCCTCCAAATTCTTGAGATTGAAACATCTCATTTTTATTGATATAATTACTTAGCGTTTTTGTTTCTGGCTTTTTGCCAGATTTTTTTTATATCCTCTTTGACCAAAAGCCGTAAACAGTCCTTCTGCCGGCATCCTTCAAGATATCCATGGTAATTATACTGTCCCCAGCCAGCCGGACGGACTTCTCATAAAGTTCTTCCATGATTCCCCTGATTCCATATTTCCGGGCAAAAACCGTAATAAGATGGGCCATTTCTTTCTTGGCTTCAGGAGTCATCCAGAGCGGCTCCACGATCTGCGCGGCTTCTTCTTTTGTCGGGCCTTGCAGTTCATAGACCGGGCCGAACCGGGAAACGATCTGTCCTTTCCCGCAGCGGACAAGTTCACCAAAGTCATCCGAATGACCGGATAAGACTACCCCTAAGTTCCTGTCGGAAGCGTCCCGGATATCCCGGATGGTTTCCATTATTCGCATGTTACCGTTCCGCATGATCCGACCAAATTCATCAATAATAATAAACTTAGGATTCATGGTAAGGAACCTGATCAGCTCGTTGGTCATGTCGTTGGCGTTGGTACTGGTAAGTGTCATGCAGAAGAGATCAGCGAGATCCTTTAAAAAACTCTTTAGGGTTACATTGGAGCGCGGTGTATAGAATAGTGCCTGCTCTTTTACTTCCAGGTAATGCTTGATGGTTGTCGTTTTCCCCAGCCCTGCTGCACCGGCGATAATTCCCCAGAGATTACTTTCCCTACAATCTTCAAGAATAGCCATGGTTTCAATAACATCGTTTGTTGAATAAAAAGGAATCTTCTCTGGATGGGTTGATTCTCTTTTCTCATGGTGGGAAGTGGTTACTTTGAGTACTTGCTTCACGTTTCTCCTCCTTTTTAAACTGATTTTCTGATAAGACCTTTTTCGACCAGTTCATCAATAATTGGGTTGGTAAGCTTTTTGACATATGCGTCATGATAGCTGAATTTTTCCGGCTTTTCAGGTTCAGTCTTTTTATTCCTGGCCTTGCTGATCTCCTTGGCGGTAGTCTCACCCTGCGAGAGCTGTACGACTTTAACCGGCTCGTTGTTTTCCCCGGTGGCTGCCTTGTGAGTGCGTTTTTGGTGCTTACTTCCTGCATCGTCAAGCCTGTCCTGTCGGTTCTTTTTGTAATTCTTGACCATTGATTCAGTTTTCTTCTGTTGTGCGATATGCTTAAATGTCTCTTCTGCACTGGTGATATAGTCTCTACGCTCTTTTAACGGCAGTTCTCCGATAAGGTTTCCTTCGTCGTCACAAGCATAGATTTGATTCATATCTGCCGGGTCGTAATAAATATTGATCTGTTCTTTGGAGTATCTGCATAGTTTAATGGGATCGTCATAGATATTACCTTTAAACATAATCCCGGTCTTGCGGACGATTCTGGCAGCTCCCCTGAGTAACCACATATCCAACATACGAGGAGAAGGCACTTCTTCTTTCCAACGTTTCCCTTCAAGGTATTTCTCTATGGGAGTCATACCGATTTCGGAATGATAAGCATTGTTTAAGCCATCAATAAAGACTTTAAAGTCCTCAATAACCTGCTCGAAAGATGCCAGCTTGTTTTCTTTCAGGAGTTTTTTCTCATCAAAATCTTCAGGTCTTTCCTTCGGACTGGCTCCACACCAGCCCGGATTATCCCTGTAGAAGTTACTGTTGACATCCCGGAATTTTCTTTCTATCCGGCCTTTACCCGGGCCGTTATGAATGGCGCAGGTTATTGCTATGATTTCAAGTCTTTCAAATAATCCTTGAAGATGGTTTGACTCTGCTTCCTCTGAAAAGTTAGGATTGCGGTTCCCTAATATCCTCTTAGAGATAAAATCCGTTCCATTGTCTATAAGGGTGAACCTTGGGACACCATAGATAGGAGATGATCCTTTTTTCGGAAGTATGGCGTACCGATACGCAAGGCCGATCGTTTCAGAATTAGCCTGGGTAGATACACACCAGCCGACAATGCATCGGCTTCTAGCATCTACTATCATAGTCAGCCAGGGTCTTAACGCTCTGCCTTCATAGTTGATGAAAAAGTCCATCCTTGTATGGTCAGCTTCCCAGACTTCATTGTTAAACTCGGGGTCTTGCCTTAATGCCCTGGTCATATGTTCGAGCCTCCAGAAGTCTTTGCCCCGGCGATGATAGTCTTTATACGTCAGAGGAATATCCTGGATGATCCTGCAGGCCGTTTGATAGCTTCCAATTTTCCAATTGTTCTTTTGAGCTTCCTTGACAGTCAAATCGTAACATTTTTGGACTGAGTACTTCCTGTTGGAAAGATGCGTCACAATGATATAATCTTGGGCAAGCAGGTTAAAACTTTCATACTCCCTGGTTAACGGAGCTTCATTCATTTTAACAATCTGATGCAGGACATTTCCATGAATCAATCCGTCCTGGCCGTACTTAAGATAAAGGTCTACCCGTCGATAAAGGGTAGCAACGCTTACTCCGCGCTCTTTAGCCAGGTCTTTAATAATTTTAGTTCTGTTTGGAACTCGCGACCTTTTAATTGCCAAGACTTCTTTAGCAAGTTCTTGGCTGTCAACGATTTTAGCTAAATTGTCTTCACCATATCTTCTGACGATCATGCCCAGTACATCGGTGTCAGGCTTCGTCTTGATCCGGGTGATTGGCTCAGGCTTAGAGGTTTCAGTAACGGTGGTATCTGATAACTCCTTCAAGTAAGCTTTTCTGGCTTTTTCGGACATAGTGTTAGGATTAATGAGATATCTCCGAATGTTGCCAGTGTCGTGTTCGATGTGATATTCATATTTGTTCTTATTAAGCCAGCGTCGTATTTGTCGTTCGTCTACGCATTCATAATAAGCCACTTGAGAAGTAGTTAGCCAAGATGCCACAGTTTCACCTCCAATCCATGTTATTCAACCATTTGTTCCGAATTTGCCATTACCTACAACGTTACAATCCTTTGGTTAAAGAAAGCCTCGACTTGACCCAGCCCTTAAAGGGGCCGTCAATTTGACGGTACCTTTTGATACAAGCGAAATTGAATTACAAACACCCAGCGGAGTTACTTGCTTCTCAAAAAATATTAGTGTAATCTGTTTAGCGTATCTTAACCGTTCATTCCCATTTAGCATGACCAGTCACATCATTCGCGCTGGGGTGGTTCGGGGGAATATACTAAGATAGAGGACACGCACCACAGAAAAAACATCTATTTCTTTTGAGAAGCTTCTTTAACTTCTTTGATATACGCCTCTGGGTCAAAGCTAAGAGTTAAGGCAATTCTATATGCTACGGGGAGAGTTAAAGATCGTCTTCCAAGTAACATGTCATTTAGATATCTTGGAGCTATCTTGACTTGTCTCGCAAGCCATGCCTGAGTTTTTCCAATTTCAAAGAGCTTATAAACTATTCTCTGAATATGGGACGGTCTGTCGGTTACTGTCTGAAATCGGATTGTTGACACGATTTTCCCTCCTTTCCTATAGTTGTCCTGAATGTTATACTAGTGTTAAATATGGGATACTGCTAACAATATACTAACCTTCGTTACGAAGATTGTCAATGAATATTTCATTCGTAACGAAGGTTTTGGAGGATTTTTTATGTCGTTAACTTTTGGAGAGCGTCTTAGAGAAGTTAGAAAACATTTCAAATTAACTCAAGCCGAATTTGCAAATATATTTGGACTAAGTTCCTCTTATATGTCTAACATGGAAACGGGGAAGGAAAACCCATCTGAAATGTTTATCTTATTTCTCGCTACAAAATTTAATATTGATGAAAATTGGCTTAGATCCGGAGAAGGAAGTATGTCTGGTAATTGGGACTTTACTGATGAAGGAATGATAAATAAATATAATGGTATGAAATTGTTATTTGAAAGCGCTTTTAAAAAATATACCGGGGATTCATTAGAAGCTTATTTAGATGCTTATTACGCATTTGTTAGTTTATTATCTGCGTCTCATTTAAAAGATCCTGAAATTGTAGCAGAATATTTAAAAGTGGCAAATGCTATAATAGATAATATTGAGAAGTTTATTGTCAACACTGATGATCTAAGGCTTTTTAAAAGTAAAAAACAGAATTATGAAATGTTGCTATATTACAAAGTTCGATCGGACGAGCTATTAGAACTGATAACTAATAGCCTTAAAGATGCTGCTAACATCTATTTAAGACATCACAAAATAAAACTGGAACTATAGTCTTAATATTTTGCATATTCATTCATTTTTACTACATAATTATACATATCTTATGTCCGCAGCGGATTTTGTTTGACAGCCTAAAAACCCAGTATTTATGCATGTCCGCGGGTCTTTCTAAAATGTCCGCGGCTTTATTCAAAATGTCCGCGGCTCAAGCCCGAAAAATCATTGAAAAATGCCTATAAATAAAAGACCGTCGCCAAGCGTAAAGCCTTGAATACCAAGGCTTTAAAGCTACTTAGCGACGGTTAGCGACGGTTAACTACGGGTCTACCGTTACCGATGAATTTTAGGTCAAAAACGGTTATTTTTCTCAAAATGGTGTGAGACCTGGTTAACTATAATAATCCCGTCTAATCCAGTCATATCAAGGGGTATCCCTTGTTATCTCGGATGTGAGTTTTTCTTAAAATCTGTGAGAGATAAC
>NZ_JCAIJG010000137.1:0-26356 GCF_059735615.1 Desulfosporosinus sp. Tol-M2 | reverse complement strand
CGTTCAGGAGGTAGTTTCTTAGCCCAGTCGCACACGTTCAGGAGGTAGTTTCTTAGCCCGTTCGCACACGTTCAGGAGGTAGTTTCTTAGCCCAGTCGCACACGTTCCGTCGCTATTCGCTTGTCGCTAAGGCTAAACCGCGTAACCTCCGGGCTTCTTTGAATGTAAACCAACGCGGTTTATAACGCCTTATCGCCTGCGCTCATTGACGCGACTCCTCTCTCCGTGCTCCCTAAGCTAAGAAACTTCCCCTAGCTTGTGTCCAATACAGAAGTTTGAAACGACGGATGATCCCGGGATACGATTTGCGTTTATTGGGCAGATGCGCTTTGCGTGTTTACAGGGCGTGCGTAAGGATATATTTTAAAGTCTTAGTAGGTGGAAAAAATAATGACTAAAAGAAGAGATAATACCCAGACGGCTAATCTTACATTGGGGGGGATTACCCTTGGGTTTTTGCTCAGTTATCCGTTTCATGCGAGTTTTGTCGGGGGGCTCCTCTCCAGTGGATGTAGCGCGGGCATGATCGGGGGGCTTGCCGATTGGTTTGCTGTGACAGCGCTTTTTCGACGTCCCCTGGGAATTCGACCGGGCAAAGTATTTCGCACTGAGATTATTCCACAAAACCGAGAACGAATTTTTGCGGCCTTGGCGGATATGGTACAGCATGAATTACTTTCACAGGACGCACTTCGACACAAATTATCCGCTTGGGATTTTTCAGGCGTGCTCATTCGGATCTTGGGCAAGGAGGAGGTTAAGCTTTCCGTTATCCCCTTACTGACCAATCTTGCGGGGGATATCGTTAGACATATGGAGCAAGGGGAGTTCACGCTGATTCTTCAGAGCTTACTTCAAGATAACTTGGGTAGCCTGAATCTCTCGCAAACTTTGGCCGAGGTCCTGGAATTTTCATTAGACCACGGAGATGTTGACCAGGTTTTGTCAGTTATTTGCCGGGCAACTAATGAATATGTGGAGCAGCCTGAGGTCAAGGCTGCCCTAATGAATATGATGGAAGCAGCCCTGATCAGGTATGGTGAAAATAATGCCACGCGTAAAATGGTCATAAAGTTTCTTCCTGCACCCTCTGTTCTGGCGCATGGTCTCCAGGAAAAGATCAAAAAGGCGCTCCGGGACGGTACAGTTGAACGGTGGTTAAAGGATTCTTTACTCCGCTTTGTATTGGAACTTAAGACAAAACCCTCGCTTCAGGAAAGCCTCAATCGGTTTTGCCTTAACATCCCGGCTTTCAGGGGGACAAGCACGGAAAAGGTGCGCTCGATAATTGAACACTTTATGGGGGATTTATGGAATAATTACGATGAGTACCTTGGAATATTAGAGTGCAATCGTTCTCTCAGGTTGAAAGTGGATGAAAGGGTCAAGCTTATCCTCGATAAACAGATTGGATTACGCCACAATGCCATTGGACATATGGTTCGTGAAGGTTTGGACCCTCTGACAGATGACAAGCTTGTTGAATTGATTGAGGACAAAGCGGGTAATGACCTGCAAATGATCCGGATTAACGGGTCGGTAGTAGGCGGTCTGACCGGAATGCTGATCTACGTCCTTAGGATGGTGTTAGCATGAAAACGAATTATCACAGAAGGGCAAATATTACCTTGGCCGCCGTTTTTCTCTTTTTCTTGAGTGCTGCAGTGTTAGAATACTTTAATCCAGGTAACTTCGGAATCAGACTGATGTTTTTTGTCTCGGAAGCGGCCTTAGTGGGCGGAATTGCTGATTGGTTTGCGGTAACAGCGATTTTCAAAAAGCCACTGGGTTGGGGCTATCATACTGCCTTGATTCCTCGAAATCGCGAAAAGGTGATCGAAGCTGTGGCGTCAATCGTGCAAACAGAGTTACTGAACATGACTTTAATTCGTAAGAAAATTGAGGGAATTCCTTTTATTGAAGGACTCCTTCTAAGCGTGGAGAAAGCAGGCGGCTCAATTTACCTAACTGACAAGGCTTTGGTCTACCTTCGGCGTTATGCGGAAAAACAGGAACCGGCCCAACTGGCGGAGAAACTAGCCACGTTTATCCGTTGCACAGCGAAGACCTGGAACCTGGCGCCAAGGGTGCAGGGTATAAGTGGGTGGGCGTTAAAACATGGCTATATCGATCTGGGAATGGATTGCTTAGCAGAAGGGCTCTGGGATAAAGCAGCTGATGAAGAAACACGTCAGACCATTCTCCGTTACCTTGAAGAAATTAAAGAAGAAAAAGTAAGCAATGGTGGGGCAATATTTCGCACTTTGATGGGGTTTGTAGAAATGTCAGATGGGTTAAACCTCGACGAAGCGGCCGATGCGCTGCAAGCGGAGCTGCTCCTAACCTTACGTAAATTTAGAGACCCGCTGGATTCTTTGCGTATAAGGCTTAAGGATATGCTTCTAAATAGGGTAGCAGAATTAGAGTTTGATACCCGGTTTTGCACTCAAGTCGAGCAATGGAAGGAGGACATATTGAACGATGGCATATTTAGCAGATTTTTGGAATTTGTCCTTGGGGAAGCACTGAAAGTCGCCTCATCTCCCTCTACTCCTTCGGAGCCGAATGCCTTGTATCGTACGATTCATCCTTACGTAGAGAAATACTGGGTTAGCGTTCAGCATAACCCGGAACTACGGGCAAGGATCAATGCGTTCCTTGCGGATACTCTTTGTCGGGTGATTCAGAATGAACATGACCTGATTGGCGGCATGGTCAGGGAGACCCTTGCTGCGCATACTGATCAGGATCTCAATCGATTTGTTGAGGAGAAGGCAGGTAACGACCTCCAATGGATCCGGATTAATGGGTCGATGATTGGTGGGGTTGTCGGGCTCCTCATGTTTTTATTCCTGGATTTTGTCTATGAACCCATCATTATACCTGTGATAATGAACTATATCCGATGAGATGCCAAGCCGAACACCGGATATCAATAGTGGTTAGTCTTATCAGATCCTTTGCCTTCTGAGCTGCACAATAAAAAATGTATTCAATGGAAATAAATGGAACATAAAATCTTTATAAGCGTATGATGTATAAACAAGAAAGGGGGATTCAAAATGGCACTCGGAGCTGGCGGACCTGGTGTAGTTGGATGCGGTGGAGTAGGAGCTGGTATCGCGATCGTTGTTGTAATAATTTTGCTTCTCATCGCATTGGGCATCGTATTCTAAACTCTTGGCATCTCACGTTCAATAACTTAACTTGAAGGAGGTAAAACAATATGTACGGATATGGTGGTGCCTGTTGTCGCCCCGTTGCTCCCGTAGGTACGTGTGTAGGCGTAGGGATTATTGCGATTGCGATTTTAATCTTAATTGCTTTGGGAGTTATCTTCTAAAAAATATGCCTAAAAATATGGTCGGAAAAGATGGGGCTCCTATTGGGGGGTCCCATTTTCCTTATGCTTTTTGACTGTTAAACATAGGGGCTGTGTGAAAACACAGTCCCCAAAAAATAAAGTGGTAAGAGTTTCTGAATTAACGCTTAATTTAATCGAGCCAGGAGAAGCTGGATTGCTATAGCCATTGTAAACAGGTAAAATGCCATTTCTGTGGCGATTAAAGCACGAGCAGTCAAATTTTCGGGCATGATGTCTCCTAAGTTACCAGTAGCAATACTGGTAATGCTTAAATATAAAAACGAAAAGAGTTGGGTCCAAAAGTTATCTCCTACATCCCCCTTAAAGCTGGAAGGAAAAAATCGGTAGAGGAGGAGATATTCTGCGTTGAAAAGTAAGATGACTGAGACAAGGACTCCCCCAATGGAATAGAGCAGGCGGTCGTGGGGGGCTTTGGAGCGTACTATAACATCAGTAACTGCGAAGGAAGCTGCGACTGAAGCGCCGATAGCATACCAAACGATAAAGAGTTTAAAAAGAGTCTCCCCGAAGCGGTCCGCTACATGATCGCTATCCGAGAAAAGGCTCAGGAAAAGCGCTCCGGTTGCTCCCAAAAGCGCGGGAGATAAGAACTCCCAATAGCCAAGTTTGAGTGTCGGGTTTAAGGGAAGGATCTGTTTGCAGGGAGGGGTACAATATTGGGAGTTTGAAAATGGGGGCGTATACTTTCGAATAATGCCTGGGTTTAAGGGATAAGTTCCATAATAGTCCACCTTTTAACGACCACCTTTCCGCGGATGTATAATACCAGTATATTCCATAGAACAAGTTAGGGTTATGAAATTTTGCGCGTCGTAGAAAGTTGAAATCGAAGAATACTTTGCAAGTTTGTTAATTAAATGATTTGACCTTAACTGACCTTTGTAATAAAATAAAGTTAATCGGTCAGAATATAATGGGTTAAATGCAGTACTAATTAATTAATTCAGATGAATAGGGGGAATAATAAATGGGTTATCTCGTCCCGATGGTTGTGGAACAAACAAGTCGTGGGGAGCGTTCCTACGATATATACTCTCGTCTTTTGAAAGACCGAATTATTTTCCTCGGCGGTGCAATTGATGATGATATGTCCAATCTAGTCGTGGCACAAATGCTCTTCCTCGAAGCAGAAGATCCTGAAAAAGATATCCATTTGTATATCAACAGTCCTGGTGGTTCGATCACAGCCGGAATGGCCATTTATGACACCATGCAGCACATACGCTCGGATGTTCATACGATTTGTGTCGGGATGGCAGCCAGTATGGGGGCCTTCCTCCTTGCCGCCGGCGCGAAAGGTAAGCGGGACGCGCTGCCGAATTCGGAAGTTTTAATTCATCAGCCATTAATCGGTGGGCATGGGCTCTCCGGACAAGCAACCGAGATTGAGATTCACGCTAGGCAACTGCTCCGCACCAAGGCTAAGCTAAACAAAATTCTTTCCGAGAAAACCGGGCAACCCATTGAGAAAATCGCGCAGGATACTGAACGAGACTACTATATGACAGCAGAAGAGGCAAAAGAATATGGTCTGGTTGATCAGGTTTTAGACAGATCAAAACAGATTAAGGAAACCAAGAAGTGAGAGGGAACACTTTAAGACAGGTATCTTTTATAAAACGAGGACAAATGTTCTCGTTTTATAAATTTGCATATTTTTTACAATTATACTAAAATTGAAATTAACAATTTTTAGATTGTGGTTTAATACAAAATAATTAGCGATTAAGCTTTCCATACAAATAGATCATTTAAGTGTTTAGAAGTAACTTAATTTAAGAGTATTTATATAAGGAGAGTTAATGAATGCGTAAAATTTGTAAAGCCGTAATCCCGGCAGCCGGGCTGGGAACTCGTTTTTTGCCGGCAACAAAGGCTCAGCCAAAAGAGATGCTGCCCATTGTGGATAAACCAACCATCCAATTTATTGTTGAAGAGGCTATTCAATCCGGAATCGAGGATATTATCATAGTTACAGGACGCAATAAGCGGGCTATCGAAGATCACTTTGACCGCTCGATGGAACTGGAAGCGTTTCTGGAGAAAAATGCAAAAGATGAACTTCTGGATTTGGTACAGGATATCGCCCAGATGGCGGATATATATTACGTCAGGCAAAAGGAAGCATTAGGTTTGGGGCATGCAATCTATAGTGCCCGAAAATTTATCGGAAATGAACCGTTTGCGGTCCTTTTAGGGGATGATGTCATTCATTCCGAAGTGCCAGTTTTGCGCCAAATGATGAATCAGTACGAGCGCCATGGGGCCAGTATCGTAGGGGTTCAGGAAGTTCCTCTCCAGGATACGTCCAAATATGGGATCGTGGATGGCGAAAAGTTTGCCGAAAGGCTTTATCGTGCCAGGAATATGGTTGAGAAACCCCGTCCGGAAGACGCTCCGGAAACTCATTTAGCCATAATGGGAAGATATATTTTAAATCCAGAGATATTTGATATTCTGAGTGCCCTTCCGCCGGGGAAGGGTGGGGAGATACAGCTCACGGATGGGATCAAGGAATTGGGTCAATCTCAGGAAATCCTTGCCTATGAGTTCGAAGGTCGGAGATATGACGTTGGAGACAAGTTGGGCTTTGTGGAAGCGACGATCGAATATGCCTTGCGCCGGGGAGATCTTACGGAAGCTCTCATGAATTACCTGCGGGTATTGGTTCGAAAAGCAGAAATTGAGAGATAGTGATCTGAATCTTATTTTGGAAATGCTGCATCATCTTCGCGAAATTTAGGGACGGACAGGATCCTTAGAGTATTTCTCGAAAACAGATGACGGAAAATGGTTTAAGCTTTACAGCAAAAACGACACTCTTTTCTCCTAATAAATGGTAAAATATCTACGTAATGTAAATAAAAGTTTAAGGAGGGAAGAGACCAATGAGATCAATAAGATCACTAATTCCTATGGACAAAAAGAGGGTTGTGACCTTAGCCGGGACGTTAGTTCTGGCCGGTGCTGTTGTTGCTGCCGGGGTTTATGGCCCGAGTGCCTGGAAGGTTTTTAGGCAACAAAGTGCCATCACCGATACCGATCAGGTAGTCATTCAATCCCCAGCCGTTGATTCGAATGGAGCCGCTGAGATCAACGGAGAAAATGGCATATCAAATGGTACGGCTCCATATGGGACACCTGGAACGGTGCAGTCGGCAGCTAATGCGGCTACTACAATTACGGTACCTTCACAAGGAGACACTGGTTCCAAAAGTAAATATAGGGAACCGAACAATAACCTAATAGACCCGGCGCCGTCTGTTGCTATGTACTTTGGTGAGAACGCCTTAAGCAATGATGCTAAATCATTAATTTTTGGTTCGGCGTGGAACATTCACCAATACGTAGACGGTTTTCTCTTTGGGCCGGCCGCGGGTCCGCAGATGAACGAGCAAGACATTAAGAAGTATATTGTGTTTCATAAAACACTCCTGGACAAGCAGTTTAACAATGAAGCGAATGCTCCCAAAGCCGTCACATTCACCAGTTACTTAGATGTGCTTTTGAACAGCGGAATCGACGCTTTTGACTCAAAAGATAAAACGCGGATTGAACAGTTCCACCAAGGAATTCATGATTTGGATACGCATATTATGCGTAATGATCTGAGTTCAAAAATCTACGGGGCGACGCCGTTTGCAACCAAACGGACATAATTCAGTTCATTAAGTAAGCTTTGACAGTAGGAAGGAAATGAACTTAAGACGAAGTATTATATGCGCTATTATTTACACACTGAATTGTTTCCCAGGTACACGATGGCTCTTGTCCTTATAAATTCTCAAAACGAAATTAGAGGAATGATTAAAAAGTTTATTGATTCATGGGTTTAGATAACTGAATAGGCAACTAAGTTAAGTGAATGTGTGACCTTGTAAGTATCAAGGTTGAAAAACGAATTTAGTTGTTGTGGTTTTCGTCTCGAAAAACTGAATATAAAGCGCAGGGCCTGCCCTACAGGGACAGGCCCTGCGCTTTATATAATACGGGTCAGAAAGTATTAACTGATGTGACCATTCCTGGTCATCGCCTCAAGGCCTGGCGCTAGACAAGTTTACTTGACGTATCAGACTCCCATGCCGCAGCGCGTTACCACTGATGAATGAAAATAGGTCATTTTCAGGTCAGAAAGTATAAGTTTAGAGTCACCCTTTACTTGCGAATTTGGTATTATAAAAGTATGAAAGAGAACATCTTAAGAGAAATTCTTTTTGATAAATCATGATTTCGGTGCAGGAACCCTCCATTTCTAGTCTAAAAGCAGGAATTCACCTCCGTTATATTGAATTATACAGTATAGGAGAGATATTCGGAGATATCTGGATTTAATTTACTTATATTGTGATTTAAGATGATTTTTGCATGTTTAGAAGATTAAGAGGAAATAAGAGCAGGTAATAGGGAGGCGAATCGCTATGGCACAAGATAATAACTCATTCGGTTTTTTAGAACCCCAATCAGATATTGGGGAAATAGAGTTGCAGGCATTAATAAAAGCTTTGGAACTGATTAACAGCTATTTGTGCATATTTGATTTTGACGGCAAGATACTGTTTATGAACCGGAAGATGAAATCCTGGCTGGGATTTACAGACAAGCAATCTTCTGCATTACAGATTGTGGATTTGCTGACCGAGCCTAACCATGATAAAAACCTGCGTAATATCCAAGAATATTTGGACCGGGATGCTTCAGAAAGAGAGCTATCTATACGTACCCCGGATGGAAGAGAAATGGTGGTTATGGCTAAGGCATCAAGGTTAAAACAAGGAGATAAAATAGTAGGCGGAATTCTTTTACTGGAAGATATAACCGAACGTATTCTTATTAAGAATGAGCTGCTAAACTCTAAGCATGAGTTGATGGATATTATTGAATCGTCGCCTGACGCAACCTTGGTAATCAATAGAGAGGGGAAGATATTGCATTGGAATCGCGCAATGGTGGAAATAACCGGCTATACTGCGGAATCAATGTTAGGTAAGGATAATTATGAACACGGATGGGTTTTATATAATGGTAATCGCCGACCCATGCTGATAGATTTGATAGTGAACCCCAGCCTAAATATCAGTCATATGTATACTCACCTTCGGAGGGAAGGAGATATACTGATATCGGATAACAATTTAGCCTATTTGAAGGGTGAGCAGAAGATCATGTGGGGCATGGCTGCTCCCATATATAACAGTCAGGGACAGGTAGTGGGAGCAATTGAAACAATACGTGACATAACTGAACGCAAGCGCGAGGAAGAGGAATTGCAAAGGAGTCACGACCAGTTGAAAGTCATATTAGAAAGCACTGTCCATGCTCTTGCTATCACCACTGAAAAACGGGATCAATATACTGCAGGACACCAGGAACGGGTAGCCAATTTGGCTTGTGCTATTGCTCAAGAAATAGGTGTTTCCGAAAACATAATCGAAAATATAAAAATTGCCGGGACCTTACATGATATCGGTAAATTATATGTACCAATGGATATTTTGAATCAGACCAGCCAACTAGGTGAAATCCAAAGGTTGCTGGTAATGACTCATTCGGCCGCGGGATATGATACTATCAAAGAAATTCCCTTTTCGGGGCCAATTGCGGAGATTGTTTTGCAACACCATGAAAGAATGGATGGAAGCGGATATCCAAAAGGTTTAAAAGGCCCGGACATATTAATCGAAGCCCGAATACTGGCAGTTGCGGATACATTTGAAGCCATGTCCTCACACCGACCTTATCGGCCGGCTCTTGGGATTGAAAAAGCTATGGACGAGATCCAAAAAAATGCCGGTAAATTATATGATGAAAGTATAGTTGCCGCTTGTGTCAGACTGATAAAAGAAAATCGATATCAACTTCAAAATAACCCTTTCGGGATTGGATAAGCTGTGAGGGAAGAGGGAAGAATGCAATCACAGGGGTAGGTTTGCCGAAGGAAACAGAAAAAACTGGTCTTAAGTATATCCACATAGGAAATATTTAGAGGTGATGAGAATGAATGAGCAGGCGCTAAGGGATTTCTTCCTGCAAATGGACCGTTCCTTTTTTAATACTGTTGATGTCTAAGATCTTCTGACGCTGGTTAAGCTAGTAATAAAACTGGTTAAAGGAGATTGTGTCTTTATGCGTAAAATGAATTTGTTATTTGGAGTTCTGGCTTTAGGTCTTGGTGTAATAGTGGGAACATTGGGTGTATCTTTACTCACGAATCCAAGCTCCCCGGGGTCTTTTATCTCCAAACTTCGTGGTCAAGACCACATTCAAACGGTTACCGGAGAGGTAAATGACACGACGCAAACCCCTCCGGTCCTTAACACGGAACAGGATAATCTTTCCGAAACTAACGCCGCCTTGGATAGCGCTAATCCGGATTCGATCTTAAATCAGGCGGAGCAACAAATCGTAGCAGACTATAAGCAGGATATCGGTATTTTCTTCGGGGCTTGGAAGTCGGCGGATATAGATACCTTTCGTCTCAAACTAGCCAAAGCCTATACGGGGGAACTAATAGAAAAACATGCCCGACGAGCGGAAAAATTCCTGGTTCAAGGCATAGGTTTAGATGTCACTCAAATAACCTTTGACCAGGTTGCCGTAGAAAGTGCAGACGCGAATACAGCCACACTCCGAGTGGATTACCGTTACAAGGCAAGGGATTATAGCCTGGCGGATAGGGCTTCCTTCGGGGAAGAGCATGAACAAATCGTGCAGGTCCGGGTTAATCTGTTGAAACAGAATTCGCGCTGGATGATTACAGGCGAAAACTCAATCCGGTAAGGTCAATCCTGTAATGATAAAAGGACTACCGTCGACAACGACAAGGTAGTCCTCTTTTTCTACAAAGAAGTTTTCTGCGCTCATTAGCTCAGGGAGAGCGGCTATGGTGATTAGGTTTCCCACTTCAGGAGCGAACGGGTTATTATAGGCGTGTTAAACAAATGATTCAAGAAAAGGGGTTTACAGTGGCTGATTTTTCCGATAAAGAGTATGAGAAGTATTTTTTGAAAGACATCATGCATATCGGCTGGAAAGGGTGGGTTTATGTCAATCAATCACTGGTTCAATTCCATGAAAAATAGCGTCGGGTTTCGACGTTGGAAATCCCCCTTACGTTGGTCAGGTAAAGCCTTTTATTATTATCTCATCCTTATGCTCCTTTTCTTTTTATACGTTGTCCAAAAGCAGCATACCCCGGCCCCATTTATTTATAATAATTTCTAGGACGTGATATTATGCTTCTCCAAACCATTGGCTCATTTTCTCTGGACGTTTATTTTAACACTCATATTCAAGAAAATAGAAATTCCCAAACGAGGTTTTTATAAGCTAAACACCAGGGTTTTTGCACTGTTATTAACTGAAGTTGCGGTCTATCGGAGGCCTCCACTATGTTAAACTGTTTTCTTTTAGCGAGGAGAGGGGTATTTAAATGTCCGAGAGACCGAGAAAAGGGCGAAAGTTGTAAAACCACAAAAACTATAGTAAAATGTAAAACTGTAATATAGAGAAGAGATTGGAGATAAAGTTGCTTTCCTCTGAGAAAGGATAGGTCTTTATGTTATTTCGCAAACGAACGTGGCTGTTAATGCTGATTGATGCTATGTTGATCAACCTGGCAGCTTTCGGCAGTTTTTATTTGCGCTTTGTTGGAGATATTAAGTTAGAGGATTATCAAATCTATAATCACACAGCTATTGCGGCGACTATTATATATATCGCAGTATTTTATATCTTTGGATTATATAATCGGCTTTGGCAGTATGCAAGTACGGGGGAGTTACTTTCCATTGTTTACGCAGTAACCGTCGGAACGGGCGGAACGGCGGCAGCGGTTTATCTATATGGCGTTGCTACGGCTGCCAAACTTCCTTTTAGGATTCCGAACTCTGCTTCTGTGTTGTTATGGTTCTCTATGGTCCTTTTAATCGGGGGTTCGCGTTTTATTTGGCGGATCTTACAAGATAGTAGATATGACCGCCATGTTCCTGGCTCGCAAAAGCAAGTACTTATTGTGGGGGCAGGCGATGCAGGCGTCTTAGCAGCTCGAGAACTGAAAAATCGTAATTACCGGGATGGACGCCCGATCGGGTTTATTGATGATGACCGCTCAAAGGTCAAATTGAAGGTACTCGGAATTCCGGTGTTGGGTACTCGTAAGGATATTGTCCGTGCAGTAAAAGATCATAATGTAGATGAAGTTATTATTGCCATGCCTTCCGCCTCAGGTGAGTCTATTCGCGAAATCGTGCAAATCTGTGAAAAGTCTGGGGTCGACATTAAGATTATGCCCGGTGTTTATGACATCATTAGCGGGGATATTAATATTAATCCGATTAGACAGGTTCAAGTGGAAGATTTACTGGGTCGAGATCCTGTTTCAGTTGATTTAGAAGAAGTTGCGGGCTATGTTTCTGGAGAGACGGTGATTATCACTGGTGCCGGCGGTTCAATTGGCTCTGAAATTTGCCGTCAGATTGCCAGGTTTAATCCAGGGAAACTTGTCTTACTTGGACATGGGGAAAACAGCATTTTTGAGATCGAACAGGAGTTACGTGCCGAACACCCAGGAATCGACTATATAACGGAAATATTGGATATTAAAGACCGACAGAAAGTGGACTTAATTTTTGAAAAATATAAGCCAGGCGTCGTCTTCCACGCTGCAGCGCATAAACATGTCCCCTTAATGGAACGAAATCCTGAAGAAGCCCTGAAAAATAATGTAATTGGTTCACAAAATCTGGCGGAAGCAGCCGACAAAGCAAGAGTAAAAACCTTCGTCTCGATCTCCACAGATAAGGCGGTTAACCCAACCAGCGTTATGGGAGCAAGCAAACGAATCGTCGAAATGTTGATTCAAAGCCTGGACCGTCATTCACAAACCAGGTTTGTAGCAGTTCGGTTCGGAAATGTTTTAGGAAGCAACGGAAGCGTCATCCCAACGTTCAAGAGACAGATAGCCAAAGGAGGTCCGGTAACGGTTACCCATCCTGATATGGTGCGCTATTTTATGACGATCCCGGAGGCCGCCCAATTAGTCATTCAGGCAGGGGCCATGGCTAAGGGCGGAGAAATCTTTATTTTGGATATGGGAAAGCCGGTCAAGATTGTGGATCTGGCCAAAGACTTAATTCGGCTTTCGGGTTTCGAACCCGATGTTGATATCAAGACCCAATTCACAGGGATTCGGCCGGGCGAAAAGCTTTTTGAGGAATTATTAACGGCCGAAGAAGGAATCACTTCAACCAAACACAGCCGAATTTTTGTAGCGAAACCGAACGGGATTGACGTTAAACTCCTTGAAGAGCTAACCCATATTATTCGGGAGCGTGGCAGTTATTTAACGCGAAATGAAGTTATTGAATTATTACAGACAGTCATTCCTACCTTTCGTAAGCAGGCAGTAAAAGCAGTAGCCAATCAATAAGGAGGAAAATCAGGAATATGATGACCGCTAAGAACGTCATTACGAGCGAAGATGTAGTCGCAGTTGCCCTTAAAGAAAAAATCCTCAAGCACGAAGCGCTAATTGGGGTTATCGGTTTAGGGTATGTGGGACTCCCTTTAGCTGTAGAAAAAGGTAAGGTCGGATTCCCCGTGATTGGTTTTGACATTAATGCTGAACGTGTCGGACGCGTGAACGCAGCGGACAACTATATTGGGGATGTTTTGGATGAAGATCTCCAAAATGTGGTGCGCAATGGCCTATTGGTTGCTACTGTGGATTTTTCCCGACTGGCCGAATGTGACGTAGTGATTATATGTGTTCCCACCCCCTTAACCATTACCCGTGATCCGGATATTTCTTACATCCGGGCATCTACAGAAAGAATTGTACACTATCTCCGCCCAGGGCAGTTAATCACCTTGGAAAGTACGACTTATCCCGGGACCACGGAGGAAGTTATTCTTCCCTTATTGGAAAAGACGGGACTTAAGGTAGGTAAGGACTTCTTCCTCGCTTTCTCCCCAGAACGCGTCGATCCGGGCAACAAACGCTTTAGCACGAAAAATACCTCTAAAGTGGTTGGGGGGATGACCCCGGTTTGCTTAGAGATTGCATATGCCCTGTATGTCCAGACGATTATCAATGTAGTTCCGGTATCCTCTCCGGCCGCAGCGGAGCTGACCAAAGTCTTTGAAAACACCTACCGGGCTGTAAATATTGCTATGGTCAATGAGTTAATGATGCTCTGTGACCGAATGGGGATTGATATTTGGGAAGTTGTGGAAGCCGCCGGAACAAAACCGTTTGGCATCCAAACCTTTTATCCAGGACCTGGCGTAGGGGGTCATTGTATTCCCATCGATCCGTTCTACCTTACCTGGAAAGCGCGGGAGTACGATTTCCATACCCGTTTCATAGAACTTGCCGGAGAAATGAACGTAGAAGTTTCATATTATGTCGTCAATAAAGTAGTTCGTGCTCTGAACAACGAAAATAAGAGTTTGAAGGATGCTAAAATCTTCATCCTGGGTGTAGCTTATAAAAAAGATATTGATGATATGCGCGAATCACCAGCCTTGAAGATTATGGAGCTGTTGCGTAAACAGGGAGCGAATATTACGTATCATGACCCATTTATTCCGGTCATTGAGCCACACGGTGGCAGTACTCGCCACCTGGAGAGCATGCCTATAACAGATGAGGTGCTCGCAACAGCTGACAGTGTATTAATCCTTACAGACCATAGTAACGTTGATTATGAGCGTGTAGTTGCCAAAGCCCGGCTCGTAGTGGATACTCGTAATGCCACAAAAAATGTCCTGGAAAATCGAGAGAAGATTGTTAAAATTTAAAGTGAAACGACCTGGGTATTTGAATTTATGGATTGATCTTCAAGTATCCGGGTTTAAGGGGAATCGGCAGATTCCCCTTAAACTTATGCCATACCGGTCAGAAAGTATAACTGACAGTTATACTTTCCGGAAGGTCCCTTCGCGTCATTCGGCATCCCGCCATCCATGGCGATGCTCAAATCTTGAACGTCCTGTTCGAGTCCTGGCTACAGGGATACTTGACCATCCCCGGTCATCGCCTGAAGGCTTGGCGTTAGCCAAGTTTTCTATAAATAAGAGAGAAAAGAGTTGTCGAGTGAAGATGAACGAAGAAAAAAAGATTCGGTTTGCGATCATTGGGTGTGGGAGAATTGCCCCGAAACATGCGGAGTCGATTCTGGCGCTTCCTGAAGCGGAACTGGTCGCAGTATGCGATATTATACCGGAGTTGGCTCAAGCCTTTGCCGATAAATATCGAGCAGAGCCCTATACCGATTATTCAGAGATGTTAAAGAGAGATGACCTCGATGTCGTCACTATTGCAACTTCGAGTGACTTACATGCTGAGATTGGAATTGCAGCGGCGGAAGCAGGCAAGCATGTTTTGGTAGAAAAGCCAATGGCCATGACCTTAAAAACTGCTGATGAGATGATTGCGGCTTGCCATAACGCAGGCGTTAAATTAGGCGTCATACACCAGAACCGTTTTAACGACTCGATAAAACTCCTGCGCACGGCCTTAGAAGACGGCCGCTTTGGCAAATTAACTCATGGACAGGCAACAGTCCGTTGGAATCGAAATGATAATTATTATACTCAAGCACCTTGGCGCGGGACTAAGCTCAAGGACGGCGGGGTACTTATGAATCAATCCATTCATAACATTGACCTTTTACAATGGACCTTTGGTCCAGTGGAATCTGTTTTTGGATATACAGCGACCTTTATGCGCAAAATTGAAATGGAAGATATGGGTGCAGCCGTTATCAAGTTCAAAAGCGGGGCCATCGGACTTATCGAAGCAGCCTCAACCATCTATCCAAAAAACATTGAAGAGACCCTAAATGTCTTCGGTGAAACGGGATCAGTTATTGTCGGAGGAATAGCCGTTAACCGAATTGAAGTCTGGGAATTACCGAACAGTGAGGAAGAGAAAAAAGAGATCTTCGCCGGTCAGGCAGGGGATCCGCCGAACGTATACGGCTATGGACACAGGGAACTAATTATGGATCTCATCCATGCTATTCGGGAAGACAGGGAACCGGCTATTCCAGGAGAAGAAGGACGTAAAGCATTGGAGATTATCTTAGCGATTTACAAGTGCCAGGAGACGAAGGAGCCTGTTGTATTTCCGCTAGTTGAGTAAGGAGAGTTGCGATACAGCCACTCCGTCCATACGCTCGCAGACCAAACTAAGGCCAACCTACTGGATTTGAGCGGGCTAGGTTCTGCCAAATTCGACCTCCGTGTCTCAGTTGACCTGGAAACAGGACTTTATAATAAATTTATTAATTCTTCGGTAGTTAAACCAGCTCGGTCTATGATGCTTTTTAAAGTTTTAGGTCTTAGAATTTTATTAGTATGTACTGGTACTGTAACTAGAGCACCGCCTCCAGATGGTTCTAAGTAGTGGTGGCTCCCTTCAATGTAAACTAAAATAAACCCGGCTCGTCTTAAAGCAGCCACCATGTCCTTGCCGGATATTCTTGGTTGTCGAGGCGTCATACACTGATCACCAGTTCTTGTTTTTCCAAAGGCAAGAACTCTCCTTGAGGTAATGGACGGCCCTGAATCTCTAATGCTCTTAGATAACCCTTAATTACTTCTTTAGCATTAGTTAATGCTTCTTCAATAGTATCTCCTTCAGTAACACATCCAGGTAAGGCCGGGACTGTCACAGTGAAACCGCCGTCTTCCTCATCAAAATCAAGAATAATTCTAAATCTAACACCCATTTGTGAATCCCTCCATTATTATCTAATATTATGTTTTGCTTATTGTATCCAATAGCTAAAGATCATTTACCTTTATAGTATAACATGAACAGTAATTCTGGAGGAACCATATATTCAGACATTGAAGTCAGTGACGATTAGGTCCAAAAGCCTAATGATGGAGTGGTTATATCATGGCTCTCCCCATATCTCTTGAAAGGAGAAAGTTAATGACTTATAATCTAATCGCCTCCACTGCAACCGTACCTACCAGCGTAACCATCGGACCGTTTTGCGTGATCGGCGAAAATGTTATGCTCGGGGAAAATGTCGTCTTGGGAGTGGGGTGTGTTCTTGGCGACGGATCCAGGGTTGGGGCCGGAAGCGTGCTGGGCAATCATGTCAGTATCGGGGCCGGGGGACGTTTAGGCGCTCGGACCCGCATAGGGGATCATACCACGATTTACCCGCAAGTTGAGCTTGGAGAAGACGGCTTTATCGGGAGCAACTCTTCGATTGGTCGTTTGCCTAAGGCTGCAGCTACGAGTACGGTTAAAGCACAAGCAGATTTGCCCCCTCTTCGGATGGGAAATGGGTTCACGATTGGGTGCTCTGCCGTCCTCTATGCAGGGACGAGCTATGCCGACGCAGCCTTTGTGGGAGACGGAGCTGTAGTACGGGAAAGATGCTCGATTGGGCAGAACGTAGTCATCGGCAGCGGAGTAGCGGTAGAAAATGATACTAAAATTGGTTCGTTCACTAAGATCCAGACGGGCTCGTATATCACGGCCTATATGGAGATCGGCGAACGAGTGTTTATTGCTCCCATGGTTACAACCACAAATGACAATTTTATGGGACGTACAGAAAAACGTTTCAAATTAATCAAGGGTCCGACCATTCAGAGAGGAGCTCGTATTGGCGGAGGGGTGATCCTTTTGCCTGGCGTAAAAGTCGCACCAGAGACCTTTGTCGCAGCAGGAGCCTTGGTTACGAAAGACACTACGGAAAAACGTGTCCAAAAAGGTTTCCCAGCCCAAGACCTTCGAGAAGTACCGGAGGAAGAACTCCTTCCTTAAGGACAGGGTTAAGTTGAACAGTTCGAAAGCTTTCGCGTGAGCGCATTTACGTCAAAGACGGAAACAGCTCCCCGGAGCGCCTAGAGCGCAGTTCCAAATCCCCGTTCTACCTAAGCTGGAGGAAGTTTCTTAGCTTAGGGAGCAGCATGGGATTCTCGGTCACGCCAAATACCCTGTCGACNNCTAAGAAGCTTCCTCCGAACGTGTGCGACCGCGCTAAGAAACTGATTCAAGAAAGGAAGATTCCCTATGCGTATCCCACTACTTGATCTTCAGGCTCAATATCTAACGATCAAAGAAGACATCAATCAAGCAATCCAAAAGGTACTGGATTCCTCAGTATATATTCTGGGCCCGGAAATGAAGACTTTAGAGAAGGAAATTGCGGCTTTCTGCGGGACGAAGGAGGCTGTAGCGGTAGCCAACGGTACCGATGCTTTAGTACTTACACTAAAGGCTTATGGCATAGGTCCGGGGGATGAAGTCATTACTACCCCGTTTACGTTTTTCGCATCGGCGGAGACCGTTGCGCAAGTTGGAGCGACGCCCGTGTTTGTGGATATTGACCCGGTGACGTTGAACATGGACCTCAACCAATTGGAGGATAAAGTTACTGCTCGAACAAAGGCGATAATTCCGGTACATATTTTTGGCCAAATGCTGGATGTTGAGCGTGTCATGGAAATTGCTGCCCGACATGCTCTGATAGTTATTGAAGATGCGGCACAAGCCATCGGGGCGGAATACCGGGGGCGTAAAGCCGGATCCATAGGGAACGCCGGGACGTTTAGTTTTTTCCCGACAAAGAACCTGGGGTCCTACGGGGATGCGGGAATGATCGTCACTAATGACGAACATCTTGCAGGGCAGCTTCGCATGCTGCGTTTCCACGGTTGCCGTATTAAATACTATCATGAAGAAATCGGTTACAATAGCCGCATGGATGAAATACAGGCGGCTATCCTGAGAGTAAAATTACAACACCTGGAGCGTTGGAATCAAGGCCGCCGCGAAAAAGCTGCCTATTATGATCGACATTTGCCCCAAGCTGTGACTTTACCCGGTCGAGACCCGAACGCCAGGCCCATTTATCATCTTTACGTCATTCGCACTGACGAAAGAAAGGCCCTGATAGACCGTTTGGCGGAGGGCGGGGTGGCCAGCGCTATTTATTATCCGGTTCCCCTGCACTTACAGCGAGCTTTTAAAGACTTAGGTTATAAAGCGGGCGATTTCCCGGCAGCGGAAAAGGCCTGCGAACAGGCCTTAGCAATACCCTGTTATCCTGAATTAACAATCGAACAGCAAGAGTGGATCGTAAAGTTGGTTAATAAAGGAGAATGATTACGATGAGCAGCCCAAAACGCAGGTCAGAGTTTTTAGCCTATGGAGTCCCTTTGATCGAAGAAGATGATATTGCGGCAGTTGTGGATAGCTTGAGATCAAACTGGATAACGAAGGGCCCTAAAACACAGGAGTTTGAAAAACGTTTTGCCGAGTACGTTGACGCAAAGTACGCTGTGGCAGTGAATTCCTGTACCGCAGGGCTTCACTTGGCGTTAGTAGCTGCTGGGATCGGAAAGGGGGATGAGGTTATCACCACTGCGATGACCTTTGCATCCTCCGCGAACGTGATCGTTCACGTTGGCGCCAAACCGGTTTTTATCGACATCAATCCAGTGACGATGAATATCGATGTGAACAAAATTCGCGAGAAGATTACTCCCCGAACGAAAGGGATTATCCCCGTGCACATCGCCGGTCATCCGGTACAATTAGACGAAATTATGGCTATCGCCGACGAACATCATCTGTTTGTTTTAGAGGATGCAGCCCATGCGGTTTACACGCAATACAAAGGTAAAATGATCGGCTCTCTCGGTGATGCCACCGCATTTTCCTTCTATGCGACCAAGAATCTGGCCACCGGCGAAGGGGGCATGGTCACCACAAATGATCAAGCATTGGCGGACAAAGTTCGGATCATGAGCGCTCACGGGATGAGCAGAAACGCCTGGAATCGTTATACCGCCGCAGGTTCATGGTATTACGAAGTTCTTTACCCGGGCTATAAAGACAATATGACCGATATCCAAGCGGCACTTGGCTTGACACAGCTTGGGAAACTGGAACGAATGCAGGGTATTCGCAATAAGATTGCAGCCCGCTATAACGAGGAATTTGGGAAAATGCCGGAAATTGAAATACCGGTTGAGCTTGAATATGCTCGTCATGCTTGGCATTTGTATATTATTAAGTTGAATTTGGATAAATTAACAATAGATCGCGCTCAATTTATTGAAGAGCTCAAAGAGGAAAATATCGGTACGAGTGTTCACTTTATACCCGTCCCTATGCATCCTTATTATAAGGAAACCTATGGATATAAACAGGGCGACTTTCCAAAGGCGGAAGTAATTTATAAACGGATTATTTCTTTGCCGCTTTATCCAAAAATGAGTGCACAGGATACGGAAGACGTCATTAATGCTGTCCAACGTGTTGTTGAGAGGACGCGAAAATAGGGGGATTTAGCTCCGGTGGATAATCACGGATTAAACTATTCCAGGTGGCAGCTTGGAGCAAAACGTTTGTTGGATATTTTAGCTGCCGGCATATTAATAATCATTATTTCTCCGGTTTGGCTTTTGATTGTGCTTTGGATTCGGAGAGATTCACCCGGCCCTGCTATTTTCAAACAGACGCGAGTGGGTTTAGGGGGTCAGCCGTATACGATATATAAGTTTCGCACGATGGTGCAAAATGCCGAACAAATCACGAAAACGAAGCTGGAGAACGTCAAGGATCTGGATAACTTTGTCTTTCAGGAAAAAGGTGACTCCCGCATTACGCGGAGCGGGCGCTTTCTGCGCAAAACGAGTCTTGATGAACTGCCGCAGTTAATCAATGTTTTAATCGGGAATATGAGCCTGGTGGGTCCGCGGCCGGAGATTCCGGAAATCGTCAAACATTATACTTTAAAACAGTATAAGAGGTTAAATATGCCCCCCGGTATTACCGGACTCGCGCAGGTTAACGGACGGGGCGACCTGACACTTGGAGAAACCATGGATTACGATCTGCAGTATGTGCGTGATTGGAGTCTCTGGCGGGATATTGAGATCCTATGGGAAACTGTGGTTGTCGTTTTTACAGGAAAAGGAGCTTACTAGCGGTAAACTCTTGGCTCCTGACGTCTTTTTTCTTTCGCGGGCAAACCCCATTGGATTTGCACCTTTTTAATTGAAGGGAGCTCTTTACGATAAGGGCAGGAAATTGTAAAGGCTTGTCGAATAAAAATTAATATATATGAATAAAAGCGATTGCAATTGCAAAATATTAGGTAAATAAATAATAGTTGTAAATTTGCTTGCCCGTACCTGTAATTGTTATTGAAGGAGAAAAGTTATGAAACAGGAGTTTTCACTTATCGAGTATTGGCGTGTGATGCGCCGCCGTTGGCCTTTGGTGATCGTCTTACCGGTATTGGCCATAATACTCAGCGCAGCGTATTACGCCTTTCTGTTTCCCCCGATGCCCTACGAGGCAAAAGCAACTGTTCAAGTCGGGAAAAAGATTGGCGACCAAAACGGACAAGGTCTGTATTATTTGGGACAAGCCAATCAGCAGCTCTCTCTCACTTACCAGAATATTGCGAAAAGCCGTTCCGTGATAGAAAAAGTATCGGCAGCACTGCCCGATCAGCCAAATCCCGATGAACTTATGCAAAAATTAACCGTAAGCACGATTAAAGGAACAGAATTACTCCAGATTTCGATTAAGGACCAGGACCCGAAACGGGCGGCCCAACTTGCCAATCTAACGGTAACTGCCTTTACGCAGCGTTTAGTGGAAATGGAAAATGCTGAGGTACTTCAGGTTGTGGATCATGCTGTTGAGCCGAAAGCGCGTGTTTATGTCAACAAAACTAACAATATAGTACTTGTAGGATTACTCGGCCTCCTGGCAGCGACTCTTTTGGCTTTCCTGCTTGAGTTTGCCGGAAAGGCCGGGACTAACAAGTGAACTCGGGGTCCCACTCCCTCTTGAGGAAGCGGGAGATTTACGGTTGGATAACCTACTTGCCAGGGAAACTGGGTGTTGTGTAATGCCATTTATGATGGATCTGAAAAACAGATTGCCCAAAGGCGGTTTTCTCCATAATGTCTTGACCCTGATGACGGGTACAGCGATAGCGCAGGCTATCCCCATCCTGATTTCGCCCATTCTAACCCGGCTGTATACCCCTGAGGATTTTGGCTTGCTGGCATTATACATCTCGGTTGTTTCTTTGATTTCGGTGATTGTTACTGCCCGCTATGAAATAGCCATCATGTTGCCCAAGCAAGATGAAGATGCGGCAAATCTCGGCGCCTTGTCTTTGAGCATTGCCGTCATTATCAGCGCACTGACAGTGCTCATTGTTTTGTTTTTCAATGTTCCAATCGCCGGTTTATTGCGCAAGCCCGAAATTGCCCAATGGCTATACCTCGTTCCGCTCGCTGTTTTGGCTGTCGGCATATACCAAATTATTAACTATTGGTCGACGCGTCGCAATCTTTATCGTCGTCTCGCCGCAGCCAGGGTCACCCAGTCTGTTGCCAATGGCAGTGTTAATCTGGGACTGGGTTTTGCCCACATGGGTGTCAGCGGTCTCATTTTGGGACACTTAGCCGGGCAAGTTCTCTCCGCCGGAGTTCTCGTCCGTCAGGCTTGGCCGGATGTGCAAAAATATCGCTCCGTGGTTCGCTGGGATCGGATGCACCGGAATGCGCAGGTATATCAGGATTTCCCAAAAGTCAATTCACTGCAAGCCTTTGTGGACATTTTACAGTCGAGCGGCGTCGTATTTCTTATCTCCTCATTTTTCGGAAGCGTGGTTTTGGGTTTTTATTCGTTTACGCTGCGTATTCTCCAGGCCCCGCTGGGGCTTTTGGGGGCTTCCGTTTCCCAGGTCTTTTATCAGAAAGCATCGGAAGTCTACAAAAACAGCGGGGATCTTCAAGGGTTAGTTAAGAAGACAATCCTCAGCCTCGCGGCGATGGCTTTGCCTGTTTTTTTAATCCTGGCCCTTTTTGCTCCGCCCATTTTTGGATTTATCTTTGGTGAGGAGTGGTGGGAAGCAGGGACCTACGCCCAAATCCTGGTGCCCTGGCTTTTTCTCAACTTTATTGTCTCGCCCATTTCCCAAGTTCCCATAATTGTTGGTGAACAAAAGAAGAATTTTCTGTTTGCTTTAGTGGGAAATTCCCTGATTATACTTTCGGTTATTTACGGTGGAATTATTGCGCATAATATCAAAATGGGCTTTTATATCCTGTCAGGCTCGATTTCAGTTTATTATCTGGTTGTCATCCTGTGGATATTTAAGATCTCGAAGAAGAAAGCGGGAATATAGTGCATCGTTTATGGACGAAAATTACAAACCGAATACGCTATACGCTGAATACTTGCTTTCAACCCCAGATGATCTATGGCTATACCTCTCCGAATGGGGTAAAGCTGCCGAACACCCGGGTCAGTAATACCAGCGTGCTGGAAAATGCGAGATATTTGGAACTGGAAGATAATGTGTTCATCGGACATTATAATTTTATTGAAGCCAGCCATCATATCCGGATTCGGGAAGGCTGTCAGATTACCAATTATATCAGCATCCTGACCCATTCCAGCCACCAGTCTATACGACTATACGGCAGGGAGTATCGGAATTTCTCGGATTTAATAGGCTATGTCACAGGCTCCGTGGAGATTGGAGCCTATTCCTTTGTCGGACCCCATTGCATTATCATGCCGGGGACGAAGATCGGCAAAGGGAGCCTTGTTGCTGCATATAGTTATGTCTCCGGGGAGTTTACGGACTTTTCTGTGATTGCCGGAAACCCTGCCCGGGTTGTCGGCGACACTCGTGTCTCGGATGCGGTAATGCTTCAAAAGTATCCGGAATTGAAGGAGTACTATACGGCTTGGGCAAAGGGGGGCACTGTATGAGTCATTTTGCAGTACGCCTGGAACAAGTCAAGCGCTTTAATCTTTTGAAGTTCCTGGCATACAGTTTTTTAGTAAGCATTTTTTTATTACCGGGTATCACTTTTTCCGGGAGCTTACCGGAAGTTCGTCCGGAAGACTTCGTGGTCTACGGTATGCTCTTGACCCTTCTCTTGATGCCGTCCAAGACAATTGCTTGGAATTCCGGTATTCAAAAGTATATGCTCTTTCTCCTGCTGTTTACGATCTGGATGATGATCACTCAACTGGGAAACGGTCGCCTATACCATATGAGCGACTACTTTGAATATTATAAAATGTTCAAATTCGGGGTAGTGCTCTTAACTTTTTATTTAATTTACAAGCAGAAGATTTTCTCACAAACGGATATTCTCAGGACGATTCGCGTTATTTTCTGTCTGGTATTTGCCTTAAACATGCTGCATTATTTTAACATTCTCAGCTACAACCCTATCGTCATGCCTTTTTATGCGAACGAACTTCAACTATCTCATTTTGGGGTAAACAGTCTCGGGGAAGCGGATGTCAAACGCATGCTGGGGGTGCTGGGTAACCCAAACAATAATTCGATAATGATGGGCTTTTTCAGTATTTATTTCATTGCTCATTCCACAAAGGAGTCGCCGGAATATAAGCAAAATTACATCCTGGCCGGCTTGGCGATACTTATGCTCCTCATGAGCGGCTCAAAAACAGGGGTACTATCGTTAGTGTCTGTATTTGCAGTCTATTGGCTCTTGTCCAGAATGAGCATCAAACAACTGTTGGCCGTGCTGGGGATTGGGGCGGCATCCGTCGTCTTGATCAATGTCTTTCAATTTACTTATATTTCTTCCCTTTGGACAATAGACTGGTCGGCCAATGAATCGTGGACCGGACGGCTTAAAGTGTGGCAGGACCTGGTGGGTATGATCCAAAAATCTCCCTGGATCGGTTATGGACCGAACAAGGAATATTTCTACATTAATGCCCTCTATTCTGAGAACGAGTACGTTCTTATGGCCTGGCGCTATGGCATAGTGGGGCTGTTATCTTACTTGCTCTGGATTTTGATCCCCTTTGTCTCTGCCTTCAGACAGAACGGGAAACGTTATGCCCAAAGTGTGATCCTGTTTTCGACCATGCTCTTAGTCAGTGCCATTACGAATAACCCGCTGTCTGAACCGCGCATCCTGGTTCTTTATGCCATGTTGTGCGGCCTTATGTTTGCAAATAGTAAGGCGGAGCAGGAGTTTGAGACTGGGCCCAAGCTTAAGACTGTACCTGAGCAGGGGCTTAAGTCTGAGCCGGAGTTTTCACTTAAACAAGTGAGTCGCCTATGAGTAAGCTGTTGTTAGTAGGGCCTTCCTCAATACATCTTTGGCGCTATTACCAGATGGTTAAACCCGGGTTAGATGATATTGCGGTAATTACCGATGCTGATCCCGGGACTACCTTGCCGGATGGGTACAAGATTACCGTCTTACCGCTCTCCCTGCGTCATCCGGTTGACTTTTTTCGAAGTATTCACACCATCCGTAAGCTTATCAGTACCTATCAACCGGACATTATCCATTGCCACATGGCCGGTACTGCCGCTCTGGCTGTGAACTTCGCGAATCGTGGCTCCAAGATTCCAATGGTGCTGACCACCTGGGGAAGTGACATTCTGATTGCCCCATTTCAAAACTCGTTACTACGCAAGATGGTTACATATAATCTTGACAAGGCCCGGATCCTCACCTCGGATTCCCGGTATATGGCGGGTATTATGCGAGAGCTGGTTCCCGGGAAACGCCTCGAAATTCGGATCGCCAACTTTGGCATCGGCGTAATGCCGGACCCTTCTGTAGCCAAGGAAAACCTGATCTACTCTAACCGACTCCATGAATCGTTCTACCGTATAGATGCGATCCTCCGGGCATTTCAATACTTTAGGGAAAGTGTCCAAGAGACCTGGACGCTGGTTGTTGCCGGAACCGGCAGTCAAACGGAGTCCCTGAAAGAGCTCGTCAAGGCTTTGAACCTTGAGGACAACGTCCACTTTGTAGGCTGGCTCTCGCCTCAAGAAAATGAGGCTTATTACAATCGAGCGAAACTATATGTTTCGATTCCCGAAAGTGATGCCACGTCGATTAGTCTCCTGGAGAGCATGGCCTGCGGGTGTCTTCCCGTTGTCTCAAACCTCCCGGCCAACAGAGAATGGGTGGAAGCCGGAAGGAATGGGGTCCTTGTCGATGACGTAACAACCTCTTTCCTGCAGGCAGCCCTGAAATTGGACGCTTCTTTAGTACAAGAACACAACCGGAAACTAATCGACCGTTTGGCAACAGTAAAAGCCAACCGCGATATTTTCTTAAAGATTTATCAGGAACTGATTTGAGTCCGAACCAAATTAATCCAAGTGTACATGTTCAGCTAAAGCTGGACTTCGAGACCTCGGTGGGGGACTCTACTCCTATCGAAGCAGAAGGTGGAGGGTGACTGAGTGAAAGTATTAACGATTATCGGGGCCCGGCCTCAATTTGTCAAAGCAGCAGTGGTATCCCGCGCTATTGCCAGGCACAACGAAAACCACGGAGAATCTCAGATCCGGGAAGTGCTGGTCCATACCGGTCAGCATTATGATGCGAACATGTCGGATATCTTTTTTGAGGAGATGAAAATCCCTTCACCCGATTACCATTTGGGAATTGGCGGAGGCACACACGGCGCAATGACGGGTCAAATGCTGGAAAAGATTGAAGCGGTCATACTACAGGAGAAACCGGATGCGGTCTTGGTTTACGGGGACACGAACTCGACCTTAGCCGGTGCCTTGGCCGCGGTTAAGCTCCATATTCCCGTTGCCCACGTCGAAGCAGGGCTCCGTTCTTTTAATATGCGGATGCCGGAAGAAATCAATCGCATCCTCACCGACCGTATTTCTACGGTATTATTTTGTCCAACTGAGACGGCTATTCGGAATCTCGAGCGGGAAGGGTTTCGCGTTACGATGGCGAGTGCGGCGACGATGGCGGTGAAAGGCGAAGCGGGAGTGTGTAAAACGGGTGAAGAAAAATCCGACCCCATGGTGTTAAACGTAGGAGATGTGATGTATGATGCAGCCCTCTTCTATCAAAAGATTGCCAAGCCCTCTCCGGAAACTGCAACTTTGCTGGCAAGGTTAGCCGGCGGCTTTTATCTCGCGA
>NZ_JCAIJG010000071.1:0-110904 GCF_059735615.1 Desulfosporosinus sp. Tol-M2 | reverse complement strand
GTGTTTTCTTGAATATGAGTTTTAAAGTGGACAAGCTCTGCTTTTTTGCTTTTTTAAGATATTCGTCCGGGTGCCGCTCTCCTCCTCTGTTTTGGTTTTTCTTTACTAAAAAAATCAAAACGGAGGGTTTATATAATGAAAAATTATCCCAAGAAAAAGCCTACCGGATCATGCTAAAAGGATACCCCGATGTGCTTGACATCAAGCAAATGTGTGAAATTCTTGGCATTAGCCTAAAGACAGGATACGGTCTCATACAAGAAAATAAAATTGAATGTCTAAAGGTTGGGCGGGCATATAAAATCCCCAAGCCTTTTTTATTAAGTTACCTGCGAATAGGCGCAAGCAGCGACAGTCAATAAAATGATATTTGCACATTTTACGAGTCTTTTTTATTATGTTACACTCATCATGTCAACGGCAGGTGAGTGAATAAATTTGAAAGGAGGAACCATATGGAACTCACTCAAATGCTGAAAATGGTCAGATTGACCGAGGATGAACTGATTGGAGGCTTCATAACACCAAAGAAAGGATATTATTACATCGTTCTCAATCGAAAAGATCAGAACGGTAAGCGCAAGCCCCTTTGGATTTCAACAGGGCTTTCTGCAATCGAAGAAAATGAAGCAGAAGCCGAAAGTAAATGCTTATCAACCAGAATCCAATATTCGCTTGACCTGAAAAATGGTATAGCGGAGAAGACGTTTGCGCATGAAGTGCCTGAAAAGAGCATTGTTCATGATGATTCCGATGAAAACCATTCCGCAAATCCTTTGTTCGCGGATTTATTAAACGAATGGCTGGCATTCAGACACCCGGATAATATTGTGGTGGGTGAAGATTTTAATTTTGACAGAACAATCAAGCTCAATACCTGGGCCGGATATGCAGACAACATAAAGCAAAACCTATATCCGACATTCAAGGCTTATGGATGCACGGTCCGGGAAATTACGCCCGATCTGCTCAAGGGACATTACGCTTATCGGCTGAAACACGGCAAGAAGAAGGCTACAGTTGCCAAGGATTACACCGTTATCAACCAGGTATTGAATTATGCCGTCAGCAAAAAGATGATCAGCGTGAATCCAAACAGCGCAATCACCTTACACAAAATCGAGAAATATAATGCGGCGACGCTCAATGCCGAACAGATGCAGTATTATCTCGAATTTATTGTCGGAGATATTATTGAAATCCCTATATTGCTCGGCGGCTTTTATGGGATGCGACGCAGTGAGTGTGTTGGCACCAGAGAATCGCAATTTGATTTTCAGCACAAATTCTTTCGGGCGAATCACACCGTAACGACAGCAGTGATTGATAAGAAGAAAATATATATCCCATCCGATAAGCTCAAAACGGATTTGAGCAACCGTACCTACCCCTTGATTCCTTATGTCGAGGATAGGATAAAAGCAAAAATAGCTGAGAATAAGGAACTGAGAAAGCTTTGCGGCAGCTCATACAGCAATGAATGGCTTGGATATCTTTGCGTCCATCCCTTGGGGGAAATCATCGACCCAGGATATATCACCAACAGGCATGCTGATTTGCTCAAAAAAGCCGGATTGCCCCATGTTCGATTCCATGATCTGAGACATTCGTGCGTAGGCTTGATGATGGCCAATGAAGTGCCTATGGAGCGTATCAGAGATTGGGTTGGTCATAGCGACATCCGGACAACGGTCAATACCTATGGCCATCTGGAATATCAGTCCAAGAAAAAAACGGCTAAGATCATTCAGAAGTCTTTGCCGCTTAAAAAGGTAGAAGCTGTTAATCTTTGAAATTAACAGCTCCATGGCGGAGGAGGTGGGGGTTGAACCCACGCGCCGTTGCCGACCTATCGCATTTCGAGTGCGACCCCTTCACCACTTGGGTACTCCTCCAAAATTATTAACTTGTAAAACTGCCTCGGATAGAACTTGGATAGAACAGCTCAAAAACCTGTCCTGATTCGAACTCTGAGGGTTTGAAAAACCGCATAAATCAAGGTTTTCGGCTACATGGTTTCCACAAAGCTCCACACATTTCGAGTGCGGCGCGTTACGGCCTCTTCGCTACTTCTCCGTATATAATGCGCTGTCCATGGATGGACGAGTGTCCCTGTAGCCCACGAAGACACTGTCTTCGCACGCATTAACCCTTCTTGCAGACACTGTCTTCGCACGTATTAACCTTCTTGCAGGATGGCGAGAAAGGACCATCGCCAAGGATGTCTAGATGCCGGATGACGAGAAGGGACTTGCCAAAATTATTCTTTTGACTAGTGTAAAATAACGCTGAAAATCAGCGTATCTTCTTAAAGAACGATTTTAAGATATCCGAACACTCTTCTTCTAGAACCCCAGCAACGACATCGACTCTATGGTTCCACAGAGTATAGTCCAAGACGTTCATCACCGAACCTGCAGCTCCGCCTTTTAAATCTGCTGCTCCATAAACGACTTGCTTTACGCGGGACTGAACAATCGCTCCGGCACACATCGGACAAGGCTCCAGGGTTACATATAGGATGGCATCTGTTAGCCTCCAAGCCCCTAATACCTTTGCTGCACGTTGGATTGCTAAGACCTCGGCATGAGCAGTGGGGTCATTTCTTTGTTCTTTCTCATTATGCGCTAGAGCAATCACTTGACCATTATGAATAATAACCGCTCCAATGGGAACTTCCCTTTGCTCAAAGGCCATCTGAGCTTGTCTGAGCGCGATCTGCATCCAATCTTGATGAAACATATTACCTCGATTTTGGTGACCCCGGGAGGAATCGAACCTCCGCAAGACAGGGTTTAGGAAACCCCCGCTCTATCCCCTGAGCTACGAGGCCAAAGCTATTTTACTAAGGTCCATTCAATGTTCAATATTCGTACCAAGAACATCGAACCTCGATTTTGGTGCGCCCGGAGGGATTCGAACCCCCGACATTCAGATTCGAAGTCTGACGCTCTATCCAGCTGAACTACAGGCGCATGAAAAAACTCGCTCACAAACCCGCTGCATTGCTACTAGAAAACACGGGTGACATGCCCGTATGGGCTGGCAACAATCTAACACAGGAATGAGAATAACTGGCGCGGCCTAACAAAACCCGTAAGAAAACTTTAACTCTGACCTCCGGCCTCTGACTTCTGACTTCTAATTTATGGCGGAGGGGGTGGGATTCGCTCCGCTCGCTTTGCTCGCTATCACGCCGGGGCGGGAAAACCCTCCCAAAGGTCGGCTTTTCTTTATCCGCCCGTTCGAATCCCTCTTTAATATTTTGTATATTTATCTGGCGGAGGGGGTGGGATTCGAACCCACGGACCCCTTACGAAGTCACCGGTTTTCAAGACCGGGTCCTTAAACCGCTCGAACACCCCTCCAAGAATTACGACCGGAAAATAGTGTATCATAAACCTTAAATAAAAACAATAAGACTTTTTGTTAAATAATGGAACGCATCCTTCCTAATACCAACAGAGGTTATCCGATATATTCAACTCCCATGTAGGACTGCAATGCTTTAGGAACTCGTATCCTTCCGTCATTTTCCTGATAATTCTCCAGAATAGCTGCAACTGTGCGCCCAATGGCCAATCCGCTGCCATTTAAAGTATGGACATACTCCGGTTTTTTCTTAGGCCCCCTCCGAAAACGGATGTTCGCCCGACGCGCTTGAAAATCTTCAAAATTACTGCAGGATGAAATTTCCCTATAGGCCTTAAAGCTAGGCAGCCATACTTCCAAATCATAGGTTTTGGCGGAAGAAAACCCGAGATCGCCTGTCGATAACACCATAACCCGGTAAGGAAGTTCCAGCTCCTGGAGAATACTCTCCGCATCCCTGGTCAACAATTCAAGTTCTTCATAAGAATTCTCCGGAAGTGAGAATTTGACAAGCTCCACCTTGTTAAATTGATGTTGGCGAATCAGACCCCGCGTATCCCGTCCTGCCGAACCGGCTTCAGAACGAAAACAGGCACTGTAGGCGCAGTGGCGAATTGGCAATTGACTGCCATTTAAGATTTCGTCACGATAAAGATTGGTTACCGGCACTTCTGCAGTTGGAATCAAGAAATAATCCGTTCCGACAACCTTAAAGGCATCTTCCTCAAATTTTGGAAGTTGACCCGTCCCGATCATTGAAGTGCGATTAACCATGTATGGCGGAAGTATTTCCGTATAGCCCTTGGCAGTATGTCGATCCAGCATGAATGATATGAGGGAACGTTCCAGCTTAGCTCCCGACCCTTTGTAAAAGGTAAACCGGGCACCGGTGACTTTAGACGCACGTATAAAATCCAAAACATCCAGCTTTTCACCGACCTCATAATGCGCCTTCGGTTCGAAATCAAATACGCGAGGGGTCCCCCAAGTACGAACTTGAACGTTGGCACTTTCGTCCACTCCTATGGGCACGGAGTCATGAGGTATGTTAGGAATCTCATAGAGCACTTTTTCCATCCCTTGCACAATATCCGTCGATTTTTCTTCCAAATCCTTAATGGTTTGGCCGACTTCACGCATTTCTAATACGAGGCTTTCCGCATCTTCACCGTTTTTCTTGAGGCGTCCGACTTCTTCAGAAACAGAATGGCGACGGGCCTTTAGATTCTCAACTTCAAAAAGCAGTCTGCGTCTTTCTTCTTCTTGTTTCAAAAAGTGGTCTAACCTAATTGACACATTACGCTTTTGCATTGCTTCCTTAACCACTTCAGGGTTATTACGAACAAACTTGAGATCCAACATAATAAAAGCCTCCCCATGCTCTAAAGAAAACTTGCCTAATGTTCATCGATCATGCCCAAAAAATATTTATGGACCCGTCGGTCCGGCGTAAGTTCCGGATGAAATGCACTGGCCAATAAATTACCTTGTCGCGCAAAAACAATCTTGCCGTTGTACTCCGCCAGAATACCCACATTCGGGGCAACTTCCCGAAGGTAAGGCGCTCGAATAAATACCGCGCGTATTGGCTTTGGACCCATGGCAGGTACAAGAAGATCCGTTTCAAAACTTGCCACCTGTCTTCCAAAGGCATTACGTTCCACTACAGTATCCATCAGGCTTAAACGATACTGATCACTATCAATAATTGTTTTACTAAGCAGGATCATACCGGCGCAAGTTCCGAAAATAGGTAAATCATGAGTACCAAGCTCCTTGATCTTTTCACCCATTTCATCTATCATTAAGAGTTTACCAATAGTCGTACTTTCCCCACCCGGAATAATAAGTCCATGGATTCCTTCAAGATCGCTTGTTTTTCGCACTTCTATAACATCACACCCTAAATGCTCTAAAACCTGCCGCTGCTCGCGAAAAGCACCCTGCAGTGCCAAAACGCCAACAAGCTTTTTCATTATTACCAGCCCCGATCTTGCATGCGCTGAGCGTCAGTCAATGTAGTAATTTCTATTCCTGACATAGCTTGTCCCAGATCTTTGGAAATTTCAGCCAGCATCTTGGCGTCCATAAAGTGGGTTGTCGCCAAAACTATTGCCTTGGCACGCGCCTTGGGATTACCGGATTTAAAGATTCCTGACCCTACAAAAATACCATCCACTCCAAGATGCATCATTAATGCTGCATCAGCCGGCGTAGCTATACCCCCTGCGGCGAAGTTAACCACCGGCAGTTTTCCATGCTCCGCAACATAAAGAACCAAATCATAGGGAGCCCCCATATTTTTGGCGGCTGTCATGAGCTCTTCTTTAGGCATTAATGTTAAAGTACGTATTTCGCTCATCACAGTACGCATATGCCGAACAGCCTCAACAACATTCCCAGTTCCAGGCTCTCCTTTAGTACGAATCATCGCAGCCCCTTCCCCGATGCGGCGCAATGCTTCCCCCAGATTACGGCAACCACAAACAAATGGTACCTTAAAGTCATGTTTATTAATATGATAAGCATCGTCCGCAGGGGTTAATACTTCAGACTCATCAATAAAATCAGCACCTAAGGCTTCTAGGATTTGGGCTTCAACAAAATGTCCGATACGTGCTTTTGCCATGACGGGAATAGATACCGCAGCCATAATACCTTGGATAATTGTAGGGTCCGCCATCCGTGCGACCCCACCTTCAGCCCGAATATCCGAAGGAACACGCTCTAAAGCCATTACGGCGCATGCTCCGGCCTCTTCTGCTATTATAGCCTGTTCAGGGGTTGTCACATCCATAATGACGCCCCCTTTTAGCATTTCGGCAAGCCCAGTTTTAACTTTTAACGATCCTATCTCAATCATAAAATTTCCTCCTCGAAAAATTTTATCTCTCTGGTCGAATGGCCGTACTTATAACTCTGCTTCTATGATTTCCAGACATTTTAACACGTAGCACGAATATTGCCAATTTAATCGCCTTCCTGGAAATCTCCCGAATCTTCAGATTCGCCAATTCCCTCTTCATCTTTCATCAAAACCTTTGCGATTGCGACAACACTACTATCACCGGTCCGCATCGCCATAACTCCATGAGCGGAACGGCCTTGATTAGAAATACTGGCTACTGGAATCCGCAGCATGATTCCGTCATTCGTGATGACCATAAGTTGATCTTCCACTTGAACAACCTTGATTCCAACCAAGCTACCTGTTTTGTCATTTAATTTCATAACAATTATGCCTTTGCCACCACGGCCTTGAACACGGAATTCCTTCAGATTGGTACGTTTGGCAAAACCATTGACACTCATGGTCAAAAGTTCGCCCTTATCACCGATCACATCCATACCGACAACCTCGTCGTTTGCTGCAAGACTTATCCCTTTCACCCCGCGCGCCGTACGTCCCATATGCCGTACATCCGATTCGGCAAAGCGAATCGATATTCCATTTTTTGTGGCCAGAAGAATATCATCTAACCCTTGGGTTAGTTTGACACCAATCAGTTCATCTCCCTCATCTAAAGTTAAAGCAATTAATCCATCGCGTCGTGAGGAATCATATTCTTGCAGCGCAGTCTTCTTCATGATCCCTTTTTTTGTAGCTGTGATCAAGAAAAATTCCGAACTGTAATCTTTGATTGCCATAACTGCGGTAATCATCTCATGCTGGCTTAAATTCAGGAGATTAATCACAGCTGTTCCCTTGCCTATTCTGCTGGCTTCTGGAATCTCGTGAGCTTTTAAACGATACACTTTTCCTTGTGACGTAAAGAAAAGAATATAGTGATGCGTTGTGGTGATAAAAAGATGTTCCACAAAGTCCCGTTCTTTGGTAGCCATACCATGAACACCTTTACCACCTCTATTCTGACTTTTATAAGTACTAAGCGGCAGTCGTTTAATATATCCATAATGGGTTACCGTGATAACTACATCTTCAACTGCAATTAGATCTTCAACATCCATCTTACTAATATCAACCGTAATAAGTGTTCGACGAGGATCTCCAAATTTACGATTGATTTCTTCCAGTTCAGCCTTAATAATCCCAATTACCATACTTGTAGAAGCAAGAACCGCCTTCAGATAGGCAATGGTATTTAATAATTCCTGATATTGGTTTTCCAGTTTCTCACGCTCCAGTCCAGTCAGGCGCTTTAAGCGCATATCGACAATGGCTTGGGCTTGTCTTTCGCTCAAACCAAAACGGATCGACAGATTTTCCCGTGCATTTGCTTCATCCGAGGAAGAACGAATTGTTTCTATAACCTCGTCAATATGGTCAAGGGCTATTCGCAATCCTTCAATTATGTGCGCTTCGGCCTCCGCTTTATTGAGTTCAAATTTAGTTCTCCGGACAATAACATCCTTTTGATGTTCAATAAAATAATGAAGCATATCCTTAAGTGTTAGTGTTCTCGGCTGACCATTGACGAGTGCCAACATATTTACACCAAATGTATCTTCCATCTGAGTATGTTTATAGAGTTTATTCAAAATGATTTTAGGGTTAACATCACGCCTCAGCTCAATCACAATACGCATCCCTGAACGATCCGATTCATCCCTCAAATCGGTAATTCCGTCAAGTTTCTTATCCCGTACAAGGTCGGCAATCTTCTCAATCATTCTAGCCTTATTAACCATAAATGGGATTTCAGTAACAATAATCTGGATCTTTCCGGACTTTTCTATTCGTTCTATTTTTGCTTTGGCCCGAGTTTTAACAGACCCTCTTCCGGTCGTATATGCAGATCTAATTCCTTCATGACCCATGATAGTTCCGCCAGTCGGGAAGTCGGGACCTAAGATATAGTTCATCAGCTCATCAACCGATAACTCCGGGTTATTCATCAGCGCAATCGTTGCTGCGATAACTTCCGATAAATTATGAGGCGGTATATTTGTTGCCATTCCTACGGCGATACCTGACGAACCATTGACGAGCAAATTTGGAAATTTTGCCGGTAATACCTTGGGCTCTTCTTGTTTTTCATCGTAGTTGGGCATAAAATCAACGGTATCTTTGTCAATATCCTCCAACATATAGGTTGCCATTTTAGCCATTCGAAGTTCGGTATAACGCATGGCTGCGGCAGAGTCTCCATCAATAGAACCAAAATTTCCATGCCCATCAATGAGCGGATAACGGCTAGCCCACTCTTGGTCCATACGTACAACAGCATCATAAATTGAACTATCCCCATGCGGATGAAATTTACCCATACAATCCCCGACAAGACGCGCTGACTTACTGTACGGTTTGTTGGGCGTCAGACCCAATTCGTGAAGGGTAAAGAGGATTCGACGATGCACCGGTTTAAGACCATCCCGAACATCGGGCAAAGCACGGCTTACTATCACACTCATGGAATAGTCGATAAAGGATCTTCGCATTTCATCTGCAATTTCAATGGGATGGACTTTCCCTCCCTGCAATTCATCCGCCATGAATGAGCACTCCTTTAAGTATCTAAATTACGTACATCTTTTGCATAACGGTTGATAAAGTCTCGGCGCGGTTCCACTTTGTCTCCCATCAAGACAGTAAACATTTCTTCAGACCGTATAGCATCCTCGATCGTCACTTGTAAGATCGTGCGCTTGGCAGGATCCATCGTGGTCTCCCACAACTGTTCCGGATTCATTTCTCCCAAGCCTTTATAGCGCTGAAGCTCAATTTTTTCTTTACCTATTTTATCCAGTATTTTGGCCAGTTCTTTATCCGTATAAGCATATTGTACGTCTCTCCCCTTCTTAACCTTAAAGAGAGGGGGTTGGGCGATATATATAAAATGATTTTCAATTAAAGGCCTCATGTAGCGATAGAAAAAAGTCAGTAAAAGTGTCCGAATATGAGCACCGTCCACATCGGCGTCTGTCATAATAATTAACTTATGGTAACGCGCCTTGCTAATATCAAATTCATCAAAAAAACCGGTTCCCATGGCGGTAATCATGGCCCTAATTTCTGCATTTGCCAGTATTTTATCAGGTCTGGCCTTTTCCACATTGATCACTTTCCCACGTAAGGGCAAAATTGCCTGGAAACGTCGATCCCTGCCCTGTTTGGCAGAACCACCTGCACTGTCTCCCTCAACCAGGTACATTTCACACAGATCCGGTTCCTTCCAAGAACAATCCGCTAGTTTTCCCGGCAGGGATATTCCCTCTAAAGCACTCTTTCGGCGAGTCAACTCCCGAGCTTTACGGGCCGCATCTCTGGCCCGGGCTGCTTGAACGGACTTATCAATAAATTTTCTGGCAATCGCCGGATTTTCTTCAAGAAAAGTACTTAATCCTTCCCCTGTGGCAGAGTCCACGATGCCCCTAATTTCACTGTTTCCAAGTTTAGTTTTCGTTTGCCCTTCAAACTGTGGGTCAGGCACTTTAACCGAAATTACGGCGGTTAATCCTTCCCGGATATCATCACCTGAAAGATTGGAATCAGCCGCTTTCAGTATATTACTTCTGCGGGCATAATCATTTACCACTCGTGTTAATGCCGACTTAAAACCTGCTTCATGGGTTCCCCCTTCTTGGGTATTAATATTATTGGCATAGGAAAACAAGTTTTCGGCATAACTGTCATTGTACTGAATACAAACTTCAACCTGGACATGATCTTTGGTCGTTTCAATAAATATTGGCTGGGAATGTAAACAATCTTTGCTTTTGTTGAGATAAATTACAAAATCTTGAATACCGCCCATATGTAAAAACGTTTCTTTAACGTTTGTTCGCTCATCCGTCAAATTAATCTTCACACTTTTATTTAGAAAGGACAGTTCTCTGAGACGATGTGCCAGAATATCAAAGTCATAAACGGTTTCTTCAAAAATTTCCGGATCAGGGATAAAGGATATTTTTGTTCCATTTTTCTCAGTTGCCCCTATATTTACCAGCTCGGTGGTAGGTTTTCCTTGTGCATATTCCTGATGGTAAACATAGCCTCCTTTGGAAACCTCGACAATTAACCATTTTGACAAAGCATTTACGACACTTAAGCCTACTCCATGTAGACCTCCCGACACTTTGTAGGCACTCTCACTCCCGCCAAACTTTCCACCGGCATGTAATACCGTCAGAGCCACCTCAACAGCAGGTTTACCAGTTTTAGGATGTATATCTACTGGAATTCCCCGTCCATTATCTATTACAGTAATGCTATTGTCTGCTTTAATAAATACATCAATTAAATCGCAAAAACCGGCTAATGCTTCGTCAATGCTGTTATCAACGACTTCATAAACGAGATGATGAAGGCCGCGGCTGCTCGTCGTACCAATATACATACCGGGACGTCTACGAACAGCTTCCAGTCCTTCAAGAACTTCGATTTGCCCTGCATTGTAACTGTCACTAGGATCTTGATAAAGGATATTTGTATTTTCTAGCAAAGCTGTTTCCTCCCAAAAAATGCCTTCAACCTTATTATTATACCCCAATTAGCTACCTTTTTCAATTAGAGGGTTCGCAAGACACGTCCTCGGCTATGTGATAGTCGTGCCAAACTAGGTGCTCAAGTGTTGTATTACATCGTAAGCACCGAGCGTTGTGTCACACAAGTCCCCTCTTTTGAACAAAGTTGTTGCTGAAATCGGTGATAAATAATGTTTTTGCACTGTGATAATTAGGGTTTTTTCTTTACCATTTTTCGAAATATAAATAATTTCTTTATTACTCTTTATACTATTTATAAATTTTTGGTTAATTTTACTTTCTGCTGCAGTTTCTAAATCAATAATTGCAACTATTTTATTCTTTTTTATAAGAACATCACCCCCAAGGTGTATATACAATTAGCACCCTCCCCTTATATGTCCATTTTCCACAAAGTAAAGTGCCCCTGACTCCAGATGTATTTCTGCACTTGTCATAGTAATTAAAGTTTGAATGCACGATGACTTAATAAAAGTTATTAAGTAGTCTCTCCTAAAACGATCCAATTCAGACAATACATCATCAAGTAAGAGGAGCGGATATTCTCCTTTTTCCTGACGAATAAGCTCCAATTCAGCAAGTTTTAAACTTAATACTATTGATCGCTGCTGCCCTTGTGAGGCATAAAGACGTGCAGGTTTGTCGTTTAGATGAATTTGTATATCATCACGATGTGGACCAATAAGCACCATCTGGCGTTCAATTTCTTGTTCCAATTTATCGTTAAGTATTTGTGGGAATTCTGAGATAGCTTCATTCACATTTTTATTACCCAAAGCAATGTAAGTCACTTTGAGTGTTTCTTTTTGAGAAGTGAGGTTTCCATAGATATGGTCTGCTACAATCTGTAAACGTTTCGTCAGATCTACACGATTGCGAATAATCATCTCACCCAATTTTATTATTTGTTCATTCCATAGTAGTATTTGTGAATATAATTGAGATTTATCACCAAATGATTTTAATAGGGCACTTTTTTGCTGAACCACCTTATTATATGCATTGAGTAAGCTTACATATCCAGGACGCATTTGAGCAATATGTAGATCTAAAAATCTCCTTCTTTCCGAAGGACCTCCTTTAACCATCACAAGGTCATCCGGGGAAAAGAAAATTACGTTAATTGTACCGACAAAATCAGACAAACGTTGACACGGTACTTGATTAACCTTTACTATTTTCTTTTTATCCCGGTAATGACTCTCTAAAGAGACTCTATGGTGAGCCATTAAAAAATCTCCATACAGATGGAACTCCCTTTGGTCCCAACGCAAGAGTTCTTGTTCCCGTTGTACTCTATAAGACTTTCCTGTCAAGAGATAATAAATTCCCTCTAGAACATTAGTCTTTCCCTGCCCATTATCTCCTATCAATATATTAATACCAGGCATTAATATTATTGTCTCATCTTGATAATTACGAAAATTTTGTAGTCGAAAGTTTATAATTATCATAACTTTAAACTAAGACGTTCTAACCGGCAGCACAAGATAAAGATAATTTGGATTATCCAATGGCCTCATCACTCCTGGACTAAATGGGCCTGAGAGTTCAAATATAATTTGCTCACTATCGATTACTTTCAAAGCATCTATAAGAAATTTTGTATTAAAGGCAATCATTACGTTTTTTCCTTCCATCTCAATATCTATTTGCTCTGATATCTGACCAAATTCGGATGTTTGATCAATTCTTAGTTCGTTTTCTATAACATCTATTTTTATTATATTGGCCCCGCTTTTATCACGAGAAAGTAATGAGGCTCGCTCGACAGCTTCCAGGAAACTCCGAACGGATAGATTAACTTTCGTTTCACACGTTTGGGGAATGACTTGTTTGTAATTAGGAAACTGGCCTTCAATAAGACGGGAAACTAAATAAATCGATCCAAATTTAAATACAACTTGATTATTACTGAAACTAATTATTAAGACTTCATCTTCATCTCGAAGTAAACGATAAATTTCTGATAATGTTTTAGCAGGGATAATACCGCTAAAATTTAATTTTTCAGGGTTTTGTATTTCAGCAATGCTGTAGGCCAAACGATGTGTATCGGTTGCTACTACGCGGATACTGGAATCTTCAATCTGTAATAGAGTTCCAGTAAATACCGGACGATTTTCTTCAATAGCGCAAGCAAATATGGTCTGACGAATCATATTCTTAAATAAAGCAATAGTTAATGTAAATGATAGTGGATCCAATAGATCAGGAAGTAAAGGAAATTCCTCAGGATCGTAGCCATTTAAAATAATTTCAGACTGATAATAACAAATAGTGATTGATTTATCTCGTTCTTCTAAGATAATTGTTGTATCAGGCAATTTCCGAACAACTTCCGTGAAAAGTTTTGCAGGTACAACCATTGCACCTTCTTCAATAACCTGGGCCGGCACTTCACAACGAATACCCATTTCAAGATCAGTCACTGCAAATTGTATAGTCTGTTGTTTGGCTTTGATTAAAATTCCTTGAAGAATTGGTAAGGTGTTTTTACTGGATACAGCCCGTTGAACAGCATTTACCCCGGAAAGTAGTGCATCTTTCGAGCAGAAAATTTTCATATAAGCGAATCCTCCTATAAAAATTTATTCTCAAAGTTCTAACTAAGGCTTAATAATAATAAGATAATAAATAGTAGTAATAGTAGTATTTATTGTTAACAAGTGGATAAGTAAAAAAAGCGTGCTAAACCATTGAAAAATGAATGTTGAAAAAGGTGTGGACAAATGGATAAATGTTATCCATTTGTCCACATATAATATTATCGCTTGATTTACCTAAATAATATAAACAAGTTATACACGAACTAATATCCATAATTTTGACGCTTACTTGGATTTTATACGTTGAATCAATTCGTTAACTTTTTTCTCTAACAATGGATCATTCAGTATGGCTTGAGTAATTTTGTCGTAAGCATGCATCACGGTGGTATGATCTCTTCCACCAAACTCGTCACCGATCTTTGGTAAGGAGGAGTCGGTGAGTTGGCGCGAAAGGTACATGGCAACCTGCCTCGGAAAAGATACGGCATAAGTTCTATTTTTAGCTTTGAATTCGCTGGGGGATAAATTAAAATATTCCGCCACACATTGTTGGATTTCCTCAATGGTTATTTGTTTGGCGCTATTAGAAGGTAAAATATCCTTTAATGCTTCTACTGCGACGTCAGTGGTTATCGGAATCAAACTAAGGGATGCAAAAGCCATGACTCTAATGAGTGCTCCTTCAAGTTCGCGAATATTGGAGTGAATTTTATCAGCTATATAAAACATTACTTCATTAGGAACTTGAAGGTTTTCGAGCATAGCCTTTTTTCTTAAAATTGCTATGCGGGTTTCTAAATCTGGAGCCTGAATATCTGTGATCAGACCCCATTCAAAACGGGAACGTAATCGATCTTCTAAAGTTGGTATTTCTTTAGGAGGACGGTCGGAAGAAATAATAATTTGCTTATTAGATTCATGAAGGTCATTAAACGTATGAAAGAATTCCTCTTGAGTTCGCTCTTTGCCCGCTAAAAATTGTATATCATCAATTAAAAGGATATCTACATTCCGGTAATGATTACGAAATTCAATGGAGTTTTCGTCCTTGATCGAATCAATTAGTTGATTCGTGAATTTTTCACTGGAAACATAAAGGACCTTAGTGTCTGGAGATCGTTGAAGGATATGATGACCAATAGCATGCATGAGGTGAGTTTTCCCCAGGCCAACTCCTCCATAAATGAATAGTGGATTATAAGATTTTGCCGGCGATTCTGCAACAGCTAAAGAAGCTGCATGAGCGAATCGGTTGCCGTTTCCGATAACAAACGTGTCAAAAGTATATTTATTATTGAGAGAATTAGGCAAACATTCAGGTTGTTGGGGAGTAATTGGGGTAACTGGTTTAGAGAGTACAGGATCTTCAATGTAGGATCCTTCTGGTGAGGGGATAATAAAATTTAGAATGATGGAATGGCCGATAATAGATTGAATAGAAGATCGGATTAAGGGGGCATAACGACTTTCTAACCAATCTTTTGCAAATTCATTGGGAACACTAATCATTACTGTATCGCCATCAATTTTAAAAAGCCGGGTGGAACTAAACCAAGTTTCAAAGCTTGGCTTGGATAGTTCAGTTTTCAGCTTTTCCAGAATTTTTTGCCACAATAATTCAGGGGAGATTGACGGGGATGTCATGGTCGGACCTCCCTTTTTAGAATGTGATAATATTGACAATAAAAAAGTTATACACAAACTTATACACATTTGTGGATAACTTGTTCAAATATAAGTAGTATAAGATAAAAGATGATTCGAAATGTAGTTTGCTAAAGGAGTGTAGTAATATAATAGCAAGTTTTTATGAGGTTATCAACAGAAAATATTAATGAGTTCAGTCTAAATTATTCAAGCCAAAACTTTTTATATAGAGGTGGTATTTCATCTTGGTTAAGTCCTTTGCTTGACAGATTAAAAATTATTAGAGTATAATCTCAAGGTAAGTTTGATTGCTATAATATTTTTTTTGTTATCAAATTAAGGAGGTGTCGTTAAATTGAAAAGAACATATCAACCGAAGAATCGCCGACATAAGCGTGTTCACGGTTTTTTAAGTCGTATGAGTACACCAACGGGACGAAATATTATAAAACGTCGTCGATTTAAAGGTCGGAATAAATTATCAGTTTAAGGCCGCATTATGTGGCCTTTTTTAAATAAATTTTTACTGAGTGGGAACAAATTCCGTTTAAACTGAAGTATTGCAAGTTAGAATATCATTGAACCTAAGGTAGGCAAGCTGGGAGGAGTTATGCTAAAAAGGAAATTTCGCTTGCGCAAGAAATCAAGTATACAAGAGGTCTTTTTGGAAGGAAAAAACTATTCTACTAAACATGTTGCTATTTATATCCTAAAAGGTCCTAAACGTTTTGGTTTTATTGCCTCGAAAAAAGTTGGCAACTCAGTTCAGAGAAATCGTGCTAAGAGACTTATGCGGGAAGTCATTCGTCTTCATTTACCGGAAATAAGAAATGATATTCAAATAATTCTCATTGCTAGGGCAAGGATAAAAGGAGTTTCCTATTGGGAAGTCGAAAAGAGTATGATGAATATGTTAAAAAAGGCAAATGCCTTAATTTAGAAGTGAGTAAAATATTATGAAACGTTTCCTGGTTATGTTGATTCGTTTATACCAGAAGGTTCTTTCTCCTGTGAAAGGACAAACTTGTCGATTTTACCCCAGTTGTTCGGAGTATTCTGCTCAGGCTATACAGAAATTCGGCTTAACCAAAGGAAGTTGGAAAGCAATTAAACGGATTTTTAAATGCCACCCGTTTCATCCTGGAGGGCATGACCCAGTTTAAGGAGGATTTTTGTGGATAGTATTGTTAATGTAATGACCGGTTTATTAAATATGCTTTATCATTTTTCTTCGGCCCTTGGTTTTGCCAATTATGGTATCGCAATTATACTGCTGACAGTACTAATTAAATCACTAATTTATCCTTTAACTTATAAGCAAATGTCTTCAATGCGTAAGATGGTTGATCTACAACCGAAGATCAAAGCTATTCAAGAAAAACATAAAAACAATAAGGAAAAAGCTAATGCGGCTGTCATGGAGTTTTACAAAGAAAATAAAATTAATCCCATGGGCGGTTGCCTTCCTCTCCTCATTCAGATGCCGATTTTTTTCGCATTGTATTACGCTTTACTCAAGTTTCAATATGGTTCAGATCCTTCCACCTATACATTTTTACTTTTTGATTTAACAAAAACCTATGGCTTTACTCTATCATATCATTTGATATTGCCGATTTTTGCCGGTGCAACAACATACCTGCAGACAAAACTAACAAATCCAAATACTTCGGATCCAACTCAAAAGACTATGTTATATATTATGCCAGTATTTTTTGCATATATTAGTGCCACAGTACCAGCGGGTTTGGCTTTATATTGGGTAACAATGAACGTTGTTTCGATTTTTCAACAATTGTATATTAATCGAAAATTGTCAAGCCAGAGTAAAAGCTCAGGATAGGTAACGGGGAAGACGTGAGGAGGATCGGTCATGAGAGTTGCAGAGAAAACCGGGAAAACGGTTGAAGAAGCGATTGCAGCTGGAGTTTTAGAGTTAGGCGTAGATCGTAATAGTGTAAAAATTGAGGTCTTAGAGGAACCTGTTAAAAAAGGTTTATTTGGACTTTTTGGAACACGTCTGGCGAGAGTCCGTATTTCTTATGAAGATGACCCTGGCTGTTTGGCGGCAGATTTTATCCATAAAATTTGTCGGGCTATGGGAGTTGAGGCGAATACCCAAGCGAGTAATGATGGAGAGCACTGGCATATCAATATAACAGGACCAGAGCTTGGAATTCTTATCGGACGACGTGGAGATACATTAGAGGCACTTCAATATATAACGAATTTAGCCGTAGCTAGAAAATTATCTGAACGTGTTCGTCTTATAGTTGATGTGGAAGGGTATAGGTTACGTCGTGAAGAGACTTTGGTGCGTCTTGCAAAAAGATTATCTGAAAAGGTTAAGAGAACTGGAATGAGGATTGTTTTAGAGCCGATGAACCCTTATGAACGGCGGATTATTCATACTTCTTTACAGGATGAAGCTAGAATTTCGACTATTAGTGAGGGTACTGACCCTAAGCGGCGGGTGGTCATTTTATTAAAAAGAGTCTAAAATACTCTGCTTGAGCCAGGCTAGTAAACTAGTCTCGAAGTATCCAGCCATGGCTAGTAATAGACTTTATGTTATGTTTGGTATCAAGAACTTGGCTAGTGCAGGCGTCTGTTGGTCTGGAGCTAGCCAAGTTTTCTATCATAGGAGATGATCGGGTTTGGATGATACGATTGTGGCTATGGCTACGGCATTGGGTGAAACAAGCATTCATATTTTAAGATTGAGCGGTTCTGAAGCGGGAACTATTATTGAAAAATGCTTTGAACCACAGAATATGAAACGTTGGTCACGTCGGGAAAATTTTACCCTAAATCTTGGTGTTTTTAGGGATGAATCAAGAGTACTCGACCAGGTTCTTGTCGGTAGAATGTTGGCTCCCTCTTCATATACGGGAGAGGATGTTTATGAAATTAATTGCCACGGCGGAACATTTGTAGCCCAGAGAATTTTACAGGCATGTATCCGTCATGGCGCGCAGTTAGCGGAGCCTGGAGAATTTTCCAAAAGAGCATTTCTAAATGGAAAGATGGACTTAGTTCAAGCGGAAGCAGTTGTCGATTTAATTTGTTCGCGTACGGAGACGGCTGCAAATTTAGCTTTAACTCAGCTGGATGGAGGGCTTTCAGCAACAATTGTAAGTTTGAGAGAAAAAATATTAGAAACGCTTGCATTTATTGAAGCGGGTATTGATTTTCCGGAAGACGATGTTGAAACTTTAGATCGAGAAACCCTTGAAATTAAAGTAAATATGGCTCTGGTAGATACCAGGCGCCTTTTAGCAGGGAGTAAAACGGGTAAAATTTTAAGGGATGGTTTACTCACGGTTATTGTGGGACGACCTAATGTCGGAAAGTCGAGTTTACTCAATGCGCTATTACATGAAGAAAGAGCTATAGTAACTGACATTCCGGGAACAACGCGTGACGAAATAAGAGAATCAGTCAGTGTAGGAGGGATACTTCTGCAACTGGTGGATACCGCAGGTATCTCTGATAGTCAAGATCTTGTAGAACGTCTCGGAATTGAAAGAACGTGGAAAGCACTTCAAACGGCGGAACTAATTTTGTTAGTGGTTCAGGCTAACCAACCTTTAACAAAAGAAGAGTATCACATTATAAATATATATGCCGAAAAAGTTATTGTTATAGTCAACAAAATCGATTTGTTGGAGAATGAGGACCTTTTTTCTGAGTATGAAAATGGGAAAGGGATTCCTTTTTCTGTCCTTCAGCACAGGGGTTTTGAAGAGCTTGAAGTTGAAATAAGAAGCAGAGTCTATCAAAGAGGGGCTGTTCTTGCCTCAGACCAACTTCTCTCTAATGTCCGCCAGATTTCTGCTTTAGAGCGTTGCGAGATTGCTTTGAAACAGACGGCGGAGAGTATTAAAATGGGAATGCCGTGGGATATACTTTCTATTGACCTTCGCGCAGCACTGAATTACGTATCAGAGATAACTGGAGACAATGTTCAAGAATCTCTTTTGGAAGATATTTTTTCTCGATTTTGTATCGGAAAGTAGGATGAACTTTGGAATACTTTGCAGGAAAATACGATGTTATTGTGGTCGGGGCTGGGCATGCAGGCTGTGAGGCGGCTTTAGCAGCGGCACGGCTTGGGTGCGAGACATTATTACTTACCTTAAACCTTGATACGATAGCCCATATGCCGTGTAATCCATCACTTGGGGGGCCGGCTAAGGGTCATTTGGTTCGGGAAATTGATGCTTTAGGCGGTCAAATGGGAATTGTAGCGGATGAAACATCCTTGCAAGTTAAAATGTTAAACACTGGAAAAGGACCTGCCGTCCATGCCTTAAGGGTGCAATCCGATAAACAGGCTTACCGGAATAGGATGAGGGAAGTTCTATTTTCACAAAGCAGGCTAACAGTAATCCAGGGACTGGTAGAACGTCTCGTGGTTGATAAGCAGACAATGTTGGGCATCGTTACTCGATCCGGTGCACGTTTTGAATCAGAGAATGTAGTTTTGACGAGTGGCACCTATTTACGTGGCAGAATTATCATCGGGGATGCTATGTACCAAGGTGGACCAAATGGGCAAATGCCGGCGATGTCGCTATCGGATTCGCTTAAAGAGTTAGGAATTGATTTGGGAAGATTTAAAACGGGGACACCGCCCCGAATCCATCGTCAGTCCGTAGATTTTTCCAAATTTCGTATTCAACCTGGGGATGAGAAGCTTTGGCGCTTTTCCTTTCTGCCCACGGAGAGTCAATTTTGGCATAATGATTTTACCAAGCAAGTTCCCTGTTGGTTAGGCTACACGACAAATCAAACACATGATATAATTCGGGAGAATCTATATCGGGCGCCTTTGTATTCTGGGAAAATTGAAGGAATTGGCACGCGTTATTGCCCTTCAATTGAGGATAAAATAGTTAAATTTGCACAAAGAGAAGCGCATCAAATTTTTTTAGAGCCTGAAGGATGGCAAAGTAATGAACTTTATGTTGCCGGTCTATCAACCAGTATGCCGGAGGAAGTACAGGTAAAAATTTTAAATAGCGTTCCAGGACTGGAAAATGCCCGCATGCTCCGTCCGGGCTATGCTATTGAGTATGATTATGTTAGGCCGCATCAACTTTCTCTAAGCTTAGAAGTACGGCAGCTGCCGGGATTGTTTACTGCCGGCCAATTAAACGGGACCTCGGGATATGAAGAAGCAGCGGCCCAAGGTTTGCTGGCCGGGATTAATGCGGCGCTTCGAGCAACGGGCAAAGATCCCTTTATTCTTCTTCGTTCGGACGGTTATTTAGGGGTCCTGGTAGATGATTTGGTTACGAAAGGGATTAAGGAACCTTACCGACTTTTGACTTCCCGAGCAGAGTACCGCCTTGTTTTACGGCAGGACAATGCTGATTTGAGGTTGACAGACAAAGGACGAGCTATAGGGTTAGTAAATGAGGAACGGTGGAAGCGTTTTCAGGATAAAAAGGAAAATTATCAGTATATCAAAGAAATGTGGAAGGCTACTGTTTTTTCTCCGTTAAGCGAAGACTTGTACTCAGTTATGGCGGAAGCTAAATCAACTCCCGTACGTGGAGGGATCAGTGCCCGGGACCTAATTCGTAGACCAGAAATTACGCTTGAGCATTTAGTTAAACTTCTTCCAGAGCTGGAGAAATTCGACTTTGAAGTGCTCGAAGAAGTAGAAATTGAAACAAAATATGCGGGTTACATTGAAAAACAATGGGCTGAAATAGAAAATTTTTCAAAATTAGAGGCCCGTTGTCTGTCAGAGACGCTTGATTATGAAAAAGTACGAGGGTTATCCACTGAAGGTAGGCAACGTCTAAAGGAAGTACGCCCTTTAAATATAGGACAGGCTTCGCGCATCACGGGGGTTACTCCAGCTGATATTTCCGTCTTGCTCGTTTCTTTAGAACAACGGCGCAGAAGAGGTAATAGATGATGTTTGAGGAGTATGTATCTTTAATAAAGCAGTTAACCTACCAGCATATAGGTATCAACTTATCTGATTTTCAGGTTACTCAGCTCTGTAAATTCGGGGATCTTTTACTGGACTGGAATCGACGTTTAAACTTAACGAGAATAACTGATCCGCATGAAGTCATAGTAAAACATTTTATTGATTCAATGGTTCTGGCAAAATTTATTTCTGGTGTGACATTTGCAGATTTAGGCACTGGAGCTGGATTTCCAGGTGTTCCTTTGAAGATTTTACGTCCGGATTTAGATATTGTTTTAATGGATTCATTAAAAAAGAGGTTGGACTTTTTAGAAGTAGTTATTAAAACGTTAGGTTTAAAGGGAATTTTGACGGTGCATGCCAGGGCGGAAGATTTTGGAAGAAATATGCACTTTAGAAGTCATTTTGATACAGTGAGTTCACGCGCAGTTGCTCGCCTTCCGATCCTATTGGAATACGCGCTGCCGGTTCTTAAGGTCAAGGGGCTATTTTTGGCCTCCAAAGGATCCCAGTTTGAGGTTGAATTGGCAGAATCTAAAAAAGCATTGCTACTCCTTGGCGGTAAAGTAGAAGGTATTGAACATTTTAATCTCGGGGAAGGGGCAGAACATCGCGCGGTTATAAGGATTAGAAAGATGAAAGAAACACCTTTACAATACCCGCGTCAAGCGGGAACTCCAATAAAGTTTCCGATCGGTTAAATTGTCTATAAAACACGCCTATTGCTGTGGCAGTTGCGGCAGCTTGGCTGGGTTGTCTTCTTCGATGCGGTCTTACTTAGAGAATCAAGTCTCCTTTTAGATTCGCGGTCTAATCACGGACGACCTTGACAGGGTGAGCGACAATTAATCCCCACCTTGTTTAAAAAGTGGGGATTAATCATCTCACACAAGAGGTATTATTTTTTGCCATCCCTAATTTCAAGAACCTTGTTCCAAGCATTATCAGTACTTATTTTATCTTTACTTAAATCGTCCTTGAGTTGTTTAAGTATCTCTAACTGATTTGAATTTGATTCATTCCTCGCATTTAGAGACTCAGCCTTGCTTTTATTGGGATTTTTCTTAATAAAGTTTTCAATACCCTCTTCTGTCATCGAAATACCAAAATTAATTTCCGAAAGTATCCTATCTTTCGTTGGTACAGGACTCCCCTTTTCGGTTGCTATTTCTTTTTCCATCTTCTGTATTGCAATTCCTTTTTCTTTTAGTTTATCTCCAGCAGCAGCACTGTCATTTATCCTTTGTTCGCTACCGTCAACTTCGCTTTTTAAAAGCTCATTATGTTCATTGTCAAACTGTTTCTTCATCTTTATTATTCGCTTTATTTTTTTCGAAACATTAAGATTTCCAGCAGTTACAACCGTTACGCTTGTGAAAGTAACAATTAGAACAACTGCAAATGCAATCATAACTTTTGATTTTTTCATAAGACTACCTCTAATTGTATATTATTTTAATTAATTACGTTACATTTTTTTGATTCTTATGGTATAGACAGTTACATTTGTCTATACCCCCATCCCCCTTATATTGGATAATATCACCTTCATACAGTATTTATATATTGTACAATATCCAGAATCTGATAATGCCGTAGCTAACGGGTAAATCCTAAACTTATAGGCCCTGTTATATCCTACGCTGTTATAATTAGCCCAATGTTTCATAAAATTGGTTACACCTGTCCACGAATATGAGCGGTTAGGAACATTGGCACCATTATAATACCACGAACTATTAAAACTATCTATAGAGTTAAAGTAGCAAAATGACTCAGAATGTTTAGTCGAGTTCGACAGTCTGTTACGAGAAATGGATTAAACCCATGTAGCGCAGGGTTGAGCCATTTGTGTATAACTTGCCGTGCGTCCACGTCTATGACCTCTCTGATTATTGATCTTGACATTTGCCTTATAGTCTTTTAACCGTCAGATCTCTGTCTCTTTTACTTTTGACCGTGAAGGGAATATGAGTAGAACGTCGAATTATAACTTATATACTCGTATTAACATGGTTTTTGATTGTATGGGGGGGATCATATTGGATGATACAGAGGATCAAAATAGAAGTAAAAGTAGTAAACTAGTTTCGGTGACAGAATTAGATAGAGGGGATAATAATTCAATCAAAAGGAGCAGTCTCAGACGAAAGAGATACTTTTTGATTACTAGCGGACTACTTTTGATCATTTTATTTTCAGTTGGTGCCCTGGCAATGATCTATACGCAAGATCAAAAAAGAATTCTCAAAGGGGTAACTATAGCAGGACTAAATGTTGGTAATTTAACCCAAGAAGAAGCTAAAGAAATAATTGACCAAGAAGTAAACAATTTGCTGAGCCAAACTATAAAATTAAATGTGGGTCAACAAGCGCCCGAAGTTAAGTTAGAAGACCTAGGTCTTGTATTAGATGCAGATTTGGCATTGCAAGAGGCCTATGATAGTGGCAGGAAGGGTTCAATTTTTGATAAGGTATTAGCAATAATAACCGCAGGAAAAGGAATAAACATAAATTTTCATCATAAGTGGGATGAATCAAAGTTACAACAAACCCTTAAGGGGCCTTTGGCAGAGTTCAGTGATCCGGCAACTGATGCCACCTTTCAGATTACGAAAGAAAATACTATGACTATTATAAGGGAGCATGCTGGCCTGATCATTGATACTGAGGCACTTATTACGCAAATAGAGGGAATTAACATCTATAAACCTGTCCCTGAGCTCAAGGTCGAATTTAAAGAGCAAATTCCAACTCTTACTGCTGCTCAACTCGAAGATCAGAAGATTACAGGGTTATTGGCAAGCTATACTACTCGATTCGATCCGACACAAAGAGCGAGAACAGAAAATATAAAAATTGCTGCAAAAGCTTTGGATATGGTGATAATTAAACCAGGTGACACGCTATCTTTCAATCAGATTGTAGGAGAAAGAACAGTAGAAGCCGGATATAGAGATGCTTATATCATCGTTAACGGCCAGTTCGTCCCGGGGTTAGCCGGCGGGATATGTCAAGTCTCTAGTACTTTATATAATACCGGACTGTTAGCAAACCTGGCTGTAATTCAACGCAGTAACCATGACTTGGCTATTTCATATGTTCCACTTGGGCAAGATGCGACGGTTGCCTACCCGGATCTTGATCTGCAGTTCAATAATGATTCAGGAGGATACCTCCTTATTAGGACCAGAATGAATTATAATACTATCACGATTGAATTGTATGGCAAGGTTAAACCTGGTCAAGAAGTATTTATTGGAAATATCATAGAGTCTATTATACCTGCAGTTGAACAACGCTTGGTTGATGAAACAATGGCGCATGGAGAGTCCGAATTAAAGCAAGAGGGACAACCTGGATATATTGTTAAATCTGTCCGAAATGTTAAAGTGAATGGAGTAATCGTTAGCAGTCAACCGCTAAATCAAAGCCGTTATTCATCCTTACCAAGAATTTACGCAGTTGGACCGTAGTACTGCAATAAATTTCATAAATATTAAAAAAAGCGAGTAATATCGCTTTTTTTATTGGATTGAGTTTGATACTATCTATTGTGAGGATAGCAGTAAGAATTTTTCAAATAGTAATAAAGGAGGTGTGCGCTAATTGACTACTAAAGTAATTGCTGTTGCCAATCAAAAAGGTGGTGTAGCGAAGACAACAACGGCAATAAATTTGAGTGCCTGTTTGGCTGAACTGGAGAAAAAAGTTCTTCTCATTGATTTAGACCCTCAGGGAAATGCAACCAGTGGACTGGGGGTAGAAAAACACAAATTGACACAGTGTATCTACGATGTATTAATTAACGATGTCCCCCTTGAACAGGTAATTCAGAGAACCGAACAAAAGAACCTTCAAGTTGTTCCGGCACGAATTGAATTGGCAGGTGCAGAAATCGAATTAGTAGCACAACTTTCGCGGGAAGGCAAATTGAAGAATGCCCTGGAAACAATAGTGGATGATTATGACTTCATATTTATTGATTGTCCGCCATCGCTGGGCGTGTTAACTGTAAACGCCTTAACAGCTGCAACAGATGTGTTAATTCCTATACAGTGTGAGTACTATGCCCTGGAAGGTTTGACACTATTGATGAATACCTTAGAAAGAGTTCGTAAATTTCTCAATCCAAAGCTCAATATTATTGGAGTTCTGATGACTATGTTCGACGCACGTACTAACCTTGCTATACAGGTTGTTGACGAAGTTAAAGAGTATTTCCCAAGAAAAGTCTTTAAATCAATTATTTCTCGAAATGTCCGTCTTAGTGAAGCTCCAAGCCATGGAAAAGCTATTAATACCTACGATACTCGTTCACGAGGAGCTGAAGTATACAGGGAATTGGCAAAGGAGGTCTTAGAGCGTGTCTAAGAAAGCGTTAGGACGAGGGCTTCAAGCTTTGCTATCTGATGAAGTGGGGGAAAATCCAAACATTAAAGAAATTGCCATTTCGGATATTATTCCTAACCCGGATCAACCCAGAAAAGAATTTGATCCCCAAGCTCTGCAGGAATTAGCCGATTCTTTGCATGTGCACGGATTATTACAACCAATTTTGGTCAGAAATGTTGGAGAGTATTATCATATTATCGCTGGAGAAAGGCGCTGGCGAGCCGCTAAAATTGCTGGGTTTACAAAAATTGCCGCCATTGTTCAAGTCTGCACTGATCAGGAGATGGCTGAACTTACACTTATCGAAAATATTCAACGTGCTGATTTGAATCCCGTTGAAGAAGGATTTGCTTATGCTCGGCTTATTGAAGAGTACGGTCTGACCCAGGAACTTGTTGCGCAACGTGTTGGGAAAGCCCGTACAACTGTAACAAACCTTTTACGTGTAATTAAGTTACCAGAAGATGTTCTTGAATTATTGAGGGAGGACAAAATTTCTCTGGGGCATGCTAAAATTTTACTAGGAGTAAAAGATACTACGATACAAGCATTAACAGCGCAAAAGGCGGCAAAAGAAAAATTATCCGTGCGGGAGACTGAAGACCTGGTAAACAGAAAAATAGGAAAAACAAAGAAAGACAAAATCCCACGTGAGAGTTCTGCACTATTTCATAATGTAGAAGACCAATTGAGAACATGTTTTCAAACCAAAGTTCAACTCAAGGGGGATCTAAAACGAGGAAAAATTGAAATCCAATACTTCTCGGCGGAGGAGTTGAATCGACTATTAGAACTCTGGAATATACGAATTGATTAGTGAATGATGTTCCACGTGGAACAGTTATTATCACTACTACAGATTAAGAAGAAAATATTAGGGGATTAAGTTAAGGCGCTAACGGAATAGGTAAGCACTCAACCCCTGGTATAATGTTCCACGTGGAACATTATACCAGAAAGGATTAATGCGAAAGTCCCGTGTAACCCTCAATATTTTATGGTAATAATATGTTCCACGTGGAACATATTGTAGATAGTAAAATCGACTGGTTACCATTGACATATAATGGAATTACCTGAAAGAGGATCTACTTTTAGAAGGCAAGTGGCTTATGGAGATGGATTTGCTCTTACTGACCGTCGGTGCCTGATGGCTTGTTGCCGGTCAAGTTTTCTTTATATCGCACTTTTAAGTAAGAATGCGTTATGAGAGTACAAATGTTCTCAGACATCCGCCACACAAGGTTGAGTCGGGTGTTTTGTAACACCATATATTCCATAAACCCTCCGACATTTACAATCCCAGTGATATGAGCCTCTCCGACTGCAGGAAGTTGTTTATGAACGCCGGCGCCAGGTTTTAAAGGCCCATCAGCCAGTGTAATACACCCAATAGAATCCATTCTCCCAAGGCAGGCATCAATAGCAACAATAAAGGGATTATAGAATGATTGCTGAATATGTTGAATACTTTCCTGTAAGTTCGTTGCATGAACCGGCTCATCAAGGGTGCCGTAAACGTTAAGTTGAGGTAAATTAAGGCGTGAAAGGTGAGTCCCAATCAAGGGTCCCAAAGCGTCACCTGTAGACCGATCAGTTCCAATGCACAGGATAACAGTAGGGCGTTTTCGTGTAGATGCAAATAGATCGGAAAGCCGCGTTTCCAATTTTGCTTTAGCTGAATAGTCGTCGACATGGGCTTTCATTTTTTGAGGTTCGTTTAAAAAAGAAAATAAACTCACATACTGCCCCCTAAAAATCAAATCACAAACTAAGTATATACGAATAAATTGTTCCCAAATACTAAGTCTTTTATGCATGATATTCCTATTCCTGCCATAAGCATGATGGCGAGGAGGGAAGCATAATGCAATGGAAAACAACTTTTCAAGTCGCCGCAACATACGTGGGTGCTGTCATGGGGGCAGGATTTGCTTCAGGTCAAGAAATTCAGCAATTTTTCACACGATTTGGTCGGTGGGGATTAGTTGGAATAGTTGTTAGTGCGCTTTTATTTTCTCTCCTTGGGTGGGGCATGTTGGACTTACAGGAGCGCTGGAAAATCACATCGTATTCAGAATTTTTCGATCACCTACTTGGTCGTAAGGGGGGGCGATGGGCAGATGGCCTTGTGAGTGTCCTTTTGTTCGTGGGAATGCTAGCGATGATCACCGGCAGTGGAGCGCTCTTTTATGAATATTTCGGCTTCTCAAGGTGGTTTGGCATCTTCTTGACGGGTTCAGTGATTGTCTTAGCCTTATTGTTTCGAGGAGAAGGAGTTCTATGGATTAATTCCACGCTGATACCATTTAAATTTATTTTTTGTTTCGGAATTGCATTTGCGGCAATTTTTCTAGCGCCTTCTCGAGATGTAATGGGCAGCGTGGTGATGCAAAACCCGATTGTAAAACATTGGGCCTTCTCTGCCATTTTATATGTCTCCTTCAATTTAACATTGGCTATGGTAGTCTTTGCTTCGTTGGGGCGGGATGTTCAACGGCCAGGTGCTCGCTTGGGAGCAGTTTTAGGTGGGTTAGCGCTTGGGGTATTTGCCTTCGTTATTGGAGCTTCATTACTTAAGTTTCCCGACAGTATAGGCTTAGAAATCCCCATGGTGGCAGTTGCAGGAAAATTAGGAGATTGGCCTGCTTTTTTCTACGTAATTGTATTATGGTTAGCGATGATCACCGCGGCAATCGGAAATGGCTTTAGCCTTGTAAGCAGAGTGGTTGATACAGGTAAGTTGAGTTACCGTAAGGTAACACTCCTTTTACTACTCTTGCTTTTACCGGCAGCAGGCGTGAGATTTTCCGAGATCGTGCAAATTGTATATCCTCTATTTGGATACTTAGGACTTGTATTTTTGCCAACAATAATGTATTTTTGGCGTAGATCTAAAGAATAGAGGCTAGGAAAATGTTTTTTCATGAAAGTTATCGATAGGGCAAAAATAACTTATGAAAACTATAGATCACATTTTTGGTATAAATTACGTAAATAAGGGGAACAGAAATGGCTGAACGACACTATTTAGTAGGAACCGCCGGGCATGTGGATCACGGCAAAACCGAGTTGATCAGGGCTCTTTCCGGTATGGAGACGGATCGATTAAAAGAAGAGAAACAACGCGGGATCTCCATCGAACTTGGATTCGCCCATATGATGCTGCCCAGTGGACGTCAAATTGGTATTGTGGATGTTCCAGGACATGAACGGTTTGTACGTCAAATGTTGGCTGGTGCCGGTGGCATGGATATAGTGTTACTTGTTATCGCAGCCGATGAAGGGATTATGCCTCAGACCCAAGAACATTTGGATATACTAACCTTGCTCCGTATACCTAGAGGGATTGTTGTTCTAAATAAGGCGGACCTGGTGGATGAAGAGTGGCTTGATCTGATGGAAGAAGAGATACGTGAGGAATTGAAAGAAACGGCTTTTAAAGATGCGCCAATTTGCCGGGTTTCAGCTCTAACCGGTGTAGGAATTCCCGGTTTGCGTCAAACCATTGATGGATTGCTTTCAGAAGTGGAAAGTAAAAAGTCTACCGGTCCGGTTCGAATGCCAATTGACAGGGTCTTTAGCATCCAGGGCTTTGGTACCGTTATGACCGGAAGTCTTCATAGTGGGACAATACTACTGGGCCAAGAGTTGGCGATAGAACCGGGGCATATTCTCGCAAAAGTTCGTTCTCTCCAAGTACACAATAACAAAGTAAGTGCTGCTGAGGCGGGACAGCGGGTAGCGGTTAACCTCGCAGGGGTAGATGTTGCAGAAGTGGAACGGGGTTCAGTACTCGTAATACCAAACGTTTTCAAAGTCGGTAAAATCTTGGACGTATTGCTCTTAAACCTCTCCTCGGCAGATAGACCTTTAACCCAAAGGCAACGGGTCCGGTTCCACCTCGGAACTACGGAGATCCTCGGACGAATACATCTTTTGGAACAGAATGAAATAACCCCTGGACAAGAGGGATTTGCGCAAATTCTTTTGGAAGAATCGGTGGTTGCAGCATCAGGGGATCGTTTTGTGCTCCGCTTTTATTCCCCCGCCCATACCATTGCAGGTGGAAAAATACTCGGAGTAGCGGAGTTCAAACAGAAGCGCTATAAAGAAAACGTAATAGCACAGATGATGATGAAAGACCAAGGCGATCCGCTAGACCTCTTAGAAGGAGAAATGGCCGAACTACGAACAGGATCAGATTTGGCATCACGGTTACAGATCACTTCTAATGAATTAGAGGTGAGTTTAAAAGCGCTGGAGAAAGCCGGTCGACTGGAAATTTGGCAGGAAGATGAAAACCTGCTCTACTGGGGAAAAGCAGCGGCAGAGATCTGGCGGTCAAAATTGATTAACATGATAAGAGCGTATGAAAGGTCAAATCCCCTGCGCGTTGGAATTAGCAGAGAGGAATTAAAGACTCGGCTAGGGATTTCCTGGGCACATCGTCGTTGGCAAACGATTCTGGAACAAGGCGCTGTGCGAGGGTATTATCGCATTTCAGGAAGCAAAGTTCGAACAAACGAAGGTGTGGAAATTCCAACAGGTATTTTAAAACGATTGGAAGCCTTACGTGCAAAATGGCAAATTGCTGGACTAATGCCACCCGACATCACTGCAACCGCAGAAGCATGTGGTATTTCGAAGTCCGAAGCTCCGGAGTATGCCCAGTACATGTGCGAAATTGGAGAATGGGTACACATTGATCAGTTTTTCTTTAGACAAAAAGATCTGGAACCAGCTAAAGAACGTTTGGTCGGGTTTCTTAAAGAACATGGAGAAATAGGTGTTTCTGAGGTGCGTGAAATGTGGGGAACTTCAAGGAAGTATACAGTGCCGCTGCTTGAGTTCTTTGATAATCAGAAGATAACAAAGCGAAATGGAGATAAAAGAAGATTATTTAACTCAAGCTGAACATCTGGGTTTCAGATACGATAGTCTTCGGGGGAGGGTAGCACCAAAGCCGCTAATCCCAAAGGAATACTTTGCGCGTATTGGGCGCAAGAAATTATCGTTTACACTTAATGACAAAACGTTAATTTATGGAAAAGTTCTTTTAATCCAAAGATTTGCTTCCATAATAACAATGAATGTGTTAATATAATGGTCGATAATGGGGATGGATGGTGGCTGGTGCTGCTCCCGGACTTCAAATCCGCGTGTCGGGACGCAGAACGTTCCGAGGTGTGTTCGATTCGCACGCATCCCCGCCATAATCGTGGTTCGAGGTTCGAACACCATGCAAAGGGAGGAAATAATCTTTATTTGAGATCTTTACCAATTTTAGCAAAGACATGGAATCAACTGATTTAACAGGACTCGACTACCTAGAGCTGGCTGACGCCGGCTCTTTGTTATTTATTCGCGATTGGGTAATAATTACTCTGGTTGATGGTTCACAATTTAGCGGCAGGATTTTCAAAGGCCCAAGTCGAATAAGCTTCAGATAGGAGATGAGTTACTTAAGAAGGCTTACCAACTCAATGATAAGGGGGCAACGAACTACATGAATCTCCTGGATATCCTTATTATAGGTATTATATTGTTAGGTGCTTTATTCGGTTATCTAAAAGGCTTAATATCCAGCATAGTAAATTTTCTGGGTAGTATTGTGGGTTTTGTTGTGGCGTCGTGGAAATATATGGCCGCGCTCGGCTGGGCGGAACAATATTTTCCACTGCAGCAATGGTTGGAGCCTGTGATCTATAAAGCGATACTTCCCGCTGTTCAGGCCAAAGCCTCTTCTTTGCAAAATTCAGCATCAGGCAATATCTTGGGGGCACTGCCTCCGGAATGGCGCAGTATATTTGAGAATCTATCTGGTGTTCAGGCGCCTCAAACCATCGAACAAGTGACTCATCGTTTGGCAGGGCTGTTTACTGAACGCGTCTTAAGTCTAATTGCTTTTGGTTGTGTTTTTTATCTTGTAATGGTTATTATTCAGCTCTTGTTTGCGATAATCCTTCGTCCCTTCGGCGGATGGGGCGGATCCTTGAATCGTGGAGGGGGTCTTCTATTCGGAGGGCTCAGTGCTCTTATTGGTATGGCAGTTCTAGCGGGGTTATTTTCGCCCCTCTTACAATTGGGGTTATGCGGAAGTATAAATGCACTCATTCCGAGTTCATCCTTATATCCATATTTGGTGGAGATCTTTCGTGTCTTGGATCAACTGTTTGCAGCACAACTCAGTCAAAAACTACTTTGACCACTGTCACAAAGCCAAGGAATTTGGTTTTACTAGTCAGAAAGTATTTATATAATACATAAATCAAACTGTGAAGTAGAAAAATTAATAGTGGAGGGTATTGTTTATTGTCATTCTTATTCTCAAATTTATTTATAGGGAGTAGAGGAGATTGTGTAATGAGTTCGAAAAAAGTAAAATTGGCCTGGGATGAACTTGTAATGTCCGAGAAGGAACGTCAAGCGATGACTGAATACTTGGCCTTTCTCAGTGAAGGGAAAACTGAACGGAAATCTTGGCAGCTCCTGGAGCGATGGGCCCAAAAAGCAGACTTTGTAGCTCTTGATGGGGTAAAGGGCTTTAAACCTGGGCAAAAGGTCAGGTTAGCAGTGCGTGGTAAGGCAGGCATTATAGCTATTTCCGGAACCCGGCCGTTAAACGAAGGTTTCCGATTAATTGCTGCACATCTCGATGCTCCTCGCTTAGATATAAAACAGCGCCCTCTTTATGAAGAAGAAGGATTGGCTTTTTTAAAAACGCACTATTATGGAGGGATTAAGAAGTATCAATGGACTGCGCTGCCTCTTGCCCTTCACGGTGTCGTTATCTTGCGTGATGGACATAAAGTGGAAATTGTAGTCGGTGAGGCGGACGAAGACCCTGTTTTCACGATTACTGACTTGCTTCCGCATTTAGCAAAGGATCAATATGACAAAAAATTGCCCGAGGCTATTACAGGAGAAGGGCTAAACCTATTACTTGGACATGATCCGTGCAATGAGGATGGAGAAGAGCGTGTGAAATTGGCTATTCTGCATTTTTTGAAGGATAAATATGGAATTGAGGAAGACGATTTCGTTAGCGCAGAATTAGAGGTTGTACCAGCTGGGAGGGCCCGCTATGCGGGACTGGATCGGAGTTTTATTGTGGGGTATGGGCAAGACGATCGAGTCTGTTCTTTTGCTGCTTGGAAAGCGATTGAAGAGATTGAGCAACCGGAGTGGACAACGATTGTTCTTTTTGCGGATAAAGAGGAGATAGGCAGCGATTCCAATACGGGTATGAAAGCACGTTATTTGGAGAACTTTATTGCAGAGCTTATCTCCATGCAAAATGGAACGTATGACGGGTTAATGGTTCGGCGAGCACTTTCTCGGGGCAAAGCGCTTTCGGCGGATGTCGCCGCGGGATATGATCCTAATTATGCAGAGGTTATGGACAAACGGAATTCGGCTTTTCTGGGTCGTGGTGTGGTAATCAGTAAATATACTGGTTCGCGAGGCAAATCAGGGTCTAGCGATGCGAACCCGGAATTCATAGCAGAGGTTCGTCGAATTTTTGACGAAGCCAAAGTTTCTTGGCAAACTGCGGAGTTAGGAAAAGTTGACCAGGGCGGCGGAGGGACAATAGCTCAGTATATGGCAATTTACGGAATGGAAGTATTGGATTGCGGCGTAGGAATTCTAAGCATGCATGCACCATGGGAGATTTCTTCAGTAGCGGATTTGATCATGATGATGCGAGGGTATCGAGCTTTTTTGGCGGATAAAGATTAACGGATAGTCCGGAAAAGGAAGATTTAGAAAATGAATGTCTCTTGGATTCCAGAAAATATTAATAATTTCAATTGGCATAAATTTGGATTTGCTGCTTTAAATACAGTACTTTATATCATTGTTATCCTAATTGTAGCACGTGTTGCATACGGATTACTTATTTATCTGCTCAGGCGAATGTTAGTAGACCGCAAGGGAAAACATCTTTTGGATGAATGTAAAGCAAATACAATATTTTCGCTCCTCCGAAGTTTTTTATTTTATTTAATTACCTTTACGGTAGTGATGCATACCCTTAAACGCCTTTTTAACTTTGATACCGGGGCGCTGCTGGCTTCGGCAAGTGTTTTGGGGGTTGCCTTAGGTTTTGGTGCGCAGAGTTTGGTTAAAGACGTCATTGGCGGTTTTTTTATCCTTTTTGAGGATCAATTCTCGGTCGGAGAACTAGTAAAAACCGGGGAATTCACTGGTACTATTGAAGAGACTGGGATTCGGACAACACATATAAGGGCATGGGGCGGGGAACTCCATATTATTCCAAATGGTAGCATTACTGCAGTTACGAACTTTAGCCGAGGAAAGATGTTAGCCAAGGTTGAAATTCAGATTCCCTATGACGAAGATCTTGACCGAGCGATGGGAGTGATGAACACTGTTTGTGAAGAAATAAGCGTAGAGTTTGGGGAAAAAATAATTGAAGCTCCCACAGTCCAAGGGGTAACCCAGTTCGGGGAGTACAATGTCGTTTTACGGGTTATAGCATTCACAAAACCCGATGAACAGTGGAGTCTGGAACGTGAACTGCGTCGGAGAATTCACAGTGCGTTTTTGAAAGAAGGAATTCGTACGCCACAGGTCCAAAGGATTATTGTAGACCCTCTGAAGGGTTCCTTCAAAGACGAGCAAGATACAACGATGGACCCCACAAGTAAGACCTAAGAATAGATGACATCTTAAATTATCAGATGAAGCGACCGAGAGGCTAAATGTGAAAAATGCGATGTGCGAGAGAAGTAAGATGTTGGTATTCGAATCTCGAATCTCAACCTCGAACATCGAGTAGGGGGAGTCAACAGATGATTCCATTGAAGGTAGGAGATATTGTTCGCCTTCGCAAACCGCATCCTTGTGGAAGTATAGATTGGAAAGTGATGCGAACGGGAATGGACTTCCGAATACAGTGCTTAGGTTGTCAACACCAAGCCTGGATTCCCCGCATCAAACTCGAACGCAATTTAAAGGAAATTTTACAGCGGGCCGAAGAAAATTAAGGGGAGGGAAAGCATGACATTACACGCAGGGATTGTTGGTTTACCGAATGTCGGTAAGTCAACATTGTTTAATGCGATTACCCAAGCTGGCGCAGAAGCTGCAAATTACCCATTCTGCACGATTGAGCCAAATGTGGGGATGGTAGAAGTACCTGATTTCCGCTTGCAAAAACTGGCTGAGATGGTTCATCCCAAGAAGATTGTTCCCGCAACCGTTGAGTTTGTGGATATTGCCGGACTTGTTCAGGGAGCGAGCCAAGGAGAGGGATTAGGAAATAAATTCCTGTCCCATATCAGGGAAGTCGATGCCATTGTGCATGTTGTACGTTGCTTTGAAGACGAGAATGTGGTCCATGTCGAGGGCAACGTTAACCCTAAACGGGATATTGAGACGATAGATCTTGAGTTAGTCTTAGCGGACATGGAGAGTGTGGAGAAACGAATAGAACGTTCGTCTAAACTCTTAAAGACGGGGGGTAAAAAGGCTCAAGGCGAATTGGCCCTTCTGGAACGTTTAAAGGAAGTCTTTAATCAGGGAAAAGGGGCCCGTTTTTTGACTTATACGGACGAGGAAAGAGTGATTCTTAAGGGGTTTTCGCTTTTGACCCTAAAACCAGTGCTCTATGTTGCGAATGTAGGTGAAAAAAGCCTCTCCACAGCTGCCGATAATCCCTATGTCCAACAAGTAATGGCAATAGCGGCCGAAGAGGGTGCCGAAGCCATTGTGGTTTGTGCCCAGATTGAAGCGGAAATTGCAGAACTAGAAGAGGGCGAGAAAGAGGTATTCTTACAAGACTTAGGGCTCGAAGAGTCGGGATTAGACCATTTAATTCGGGTAGCCTTTCATTTACTGGGTCTGATGACCTTCTTTACTGCAGGCCCTATGGAAGTGAAAGCTTGGACAATTCATCAAGCAACTAAGGCTCCCCAAGCTGCAGGGGTAATCCATACAGATTTTGAACACGGATTTATTCGGGCTGAAGTAGTCGCGTATAAGCATTTCGTTGGCAACAATGGGTTGATTGGCGCCAGGGATAAAGGTTTAGTCCGCTTGGAAGGAAAAGAATATATTATGCGCGACGGAGACATTGTTCACTTCCGGTTTAACGTTTAAAAGTTGCTTTTCTGAAAATGTAATGGTATAATTTTTGCTTAGTAATCTAAATATCCCCGCTCCATTAGAAGATGGGGCCGTTTAGTCCGAGGGGAGGTGCAAATATGAAAGCGTATGAAATACTTTATATCATCCGGCCGGATCTGGATGAGGAAGCGACTACAGTACTGGTTGATCGTTTAAGTGGTCTCGTTACCAGTAATGGCGGCGATAACGTAACAGTCGACAAGTGGGGTAAACGTCGCTTGGCTTATGAAATTCAAGATTACAAAGAAGGCCAATACGTCCTGATGAACTTTGAAGGTGAAGGTCGTACATCTCAGGAGATCGAACGGGTTATGAAAATTTCCGATGATGTAATCCGTTTCCTGACGGTTAGAAAAGATGATTAATAGGACGGTGGGATCACATGTTAAATCGAGTTGTATTAATTGGCCGGTTAACTAGAGACCCCGAGTTACGCTACTCGCCGAGTGGTGTTGCTGTAACAAATTTTACGCTAGCCATTGATCGTAAATTTAAAAACGCTCAAGGTGAAAAGGAAACGGACTTCATACCATGTGTAGCGTTTAAGCAACTTGCTGAACTTTGTGCCAACTATCTTGCCAAAGGAAAACTTGCAGCTGTAGATGGACGAATCCAAGTCAGAACATACAACGATAAGGACGGCCAAAAGCGTTGGACTTCGGAAGTTATTGCTGAAGATGTACGTTTCCTAAGTCCGAAGGACAGCGGGGACGGGAGCACAGGGTCACCCTCTTCAAGTGGAAAAGGATCGTTTGGACATGAAGTGAATTTGGATGATGACATCCCATTCTAATAAGGGAAGGGGAGAACTAGAATGAAGCGCGAACGAGGACGTCGCCCACGTAAGCGGGTATGCAGTTTTTGTGTAGATAAAGTTGTGTCTATGGATTATAAAGAGACACATAAAGTACGCAAGTATATTACAGAACGGGGCAAAATATTGCCGCGTCGTATTTCCGGAAACTGTGCTATGCATCAGCGACAAGTGACATTAGCTATCAAACGGGCTCGCAGTATTGCCTTGTTGCCATATAGTGTAGAGTAAAGTTTAGAAAACTTGGCCGACGCCCACACGCGAAGACACTGTCTCCGCACGTATTAACCCTTCTTGCAGACACTGACTCAAACAGGACGGTCGAGGTTAGAACGATGACCAAGGAAGGCCAGGATAAGAAATAGGGAGCGAGAGCTCCCTATTCAATTTTCAGGATTAGTTTATAAGGTATGGTTAAATTTTCTTAAGACTGAAGTGCAGGAGATTTGAAGGGTTATCACGAATTGTATTGGATAGTGCAGTTTGTCTTATGGGGACAGCCGCACTTTTTAGAAAATGGACTTTAGGAGGGGGCAACCCTGGAAAATTATGAAGTTGATGTTGTCAAGGGCTTAAGGGCTATTGATGAATTAAAGGTAAATATAATTCAGGCACAGTGGCATATCTATCATGGGACACTGAGTGGTTCAGAGGATGAGATGCTTCAGGGGTTGGCGGATCTTGTTGGCTTAAGTTATTTGCTTGCAAGGCGGTTAGGTTTTGACTTTTCCCGTCTGGATAGCATGCTTATACAACGTCTTGAGGGATTAAAAAATACTGATGAAATTAATCTTGAAAAGCAGTGGGGAGATTTGAGCTTACTTTTAAGCTATCTTGTCCCTGAAGACAAAGCATAGGAGAATTGGCGAATATGTTTTTAAGAGATGAAGTGGCCGTGAACTATTTAGCGGGAGCTATCCTATTGACCTTTCCCTGGTTAGGAATCGTTTTAGGAACCTGGGGCTTTATCTGGGGAGCGCTCATGTTACTAGCAGTGTTTTTGGTCGGCCGTCGAAGGGGGTTGCCTATAGCTGCGCTGTCTCTGTTGATTGGTTATGTTGCACCTTTGATTGTTTTTGGAGCAACGGCCTTTAATCAGATGAGCCTCGTTCCCCTGGCAGGTTTATTATGTGTTCTGGGTTGGCATAAGCATTGGCCGGTGCGTGTGATCTTCTTCTGGGGTGCTGCGTTGGCGGCAGTTTTAGGGACAATACCCACCCTTCCATTCATGGCGCAAGGGTTTAGTGCCTTAACCGCGAGTGACATGATTAATACGGCATATCAACAATATCAAGCTTCCGGATTATTGGCAGTGATGCAACAACAAGGGATCACTGAGGTGCAGGTTCGAGATATGCTGCAACAAGGAATTCAAATTTATGCTTTAATCCTTCCTGGTTTAGCCGCGCTGGTCGCAATAGTCGAGTTTGGACTTGCTTTTTATATTGCGAGAATCTGGTTTGATGAAAATGAGGGACGAATCCCGTTCATGCGTTGGCGCTTGCCTTGGTACGCGGTTTGGGGTGCAGTGTTAGGTATTGCACTCTATCTATTGGGTGATCAATTTTCTTGGACAGTCCTTCGTGGAGCAGGCATTAATTTAATGGTTGTTTACGGGGCGTTAACACTAGTGTTAGGTATTTCTGTGTTAGTGTATTTGCTGCAATCGCCAAGAATTCCTCGCTTTTTGAAATTCGCATTAATTATAGCCAGCTTTATGTATCTCTTCTTAAGTGGCGTCAGTCTAATATTGTTTGGACTATTTGACTTAGTTTTTAATTTTCGTCGTCTACCAGAAGAATCGTAAGGAGGAATTCAGATGAAGGTTATTCTTCAAGCAGATGTCAAAGGAACGGGCAAAAAGGGACAGGTTTTTGAAGTTGCTGATGGGTATGCCCGAAACTTTCTTTTTCCTAAAAAGTTAGCGATTGAAGCAACTGCTGGAAATATTCAGGATATCAAACATAAGAAAGCCCTGGAAGATCTCCGAAAGGGGAAAGAAAAAGAAGCTGCCGTTGAATTAGCAGGTAAACTTAATGCTCTAATGATTGAAGTTAAGACGAAGACAGGTGAAGGCGGGCGCTTGTTTGGTTCAGTAACCAGTAAGGAAATTGCTGACGTTTTAAAAAACCAGCATGGGGTTAATGTGGATAAACGAAAGTTAGAGTTAAGGGAACCAATTAAAGCTCTGGGAAATTATGAAGTCCATGTAAAAATTCATCCTGACGTGAGCGCAAAGCTTCAGGTGCATGTTGTTGCAATATAAGGCTTACTTCAGATTGAGCTCTGTAGTTAGCTGAACGTAACAGGGATGAATTCGGACTGCGAACTATGAACCATCGAACTATGAACCAACGAACCACGAACCGCGAATTGCGAACCGCGAAAGGGGACCCCTTATGAAAGGGATTTTAACGAAATGGTTGAATCATCCAAATTCTAATGATCGGTTATACGATGAAGAAGAGTGGAGCCGAGAAGTCGAAACACTCTATGTACTGCTTTCAAATTATTATGGAACAGACAAGCTGGTATTAAAGGCCAGTAAATTAGATGCGCTTAAACTTATGCGTTCCGATCAACTTGCTGAACGAGTTGCCGGATTATGCAAAATTGTCGCTGATGATCCTACTGTCCGGAAGATTCCGAAGATGCAGGAAGTTCCACAGCTCTTAGATGAAATTGAGGAACAGATCGCGGAACTAATTGCCCGGCGTTCTGTGGAAGAACGGCTGGAACGTGTGGTTGCTGAAAAGATGCAGGAACGGCACGAGGAGTATGTTAAAGAGATAAAGATTAAGGTAATTCAAGAGACGGCCGGACCGGAAAATGCTCAAACTCTCAAAAAGCTTGCCGTTCTTGAAAAGATGAAAACCATATCGCTAAAGCGTTCCGCGGTTGACGTTTTGCGTCCTCAGACTGTGGAAGAAATCAAAGGACAGGAAAGTGCGATGCAAGCCGTACTTGCCAAGTTAGCTACTCCCTACCCTCAACATATTTTGATGTATGGTCCGCCTGGTGTTGGGAAGACTTCTGCAGCCCGGGTCGCTTTAGAAGCGGTTAAAAACCACCCCCATTCTCCCTTTGCTAAAGCGGCTCCGTTTATCGAAGTGAATGGCACGACTCTTAGATGGGATCCCAGGGATGTAACCAATCCCCTTTTGGGATCGGTTCATGACCCGATATACCAAGGGGCGAAGCACGACTTGGCAGATATGGGCATACCTGAACCGAAAATGGGACTGGTGAGCGAGGCTCACGGCGGTATTCTCTTCATCGATGAAATAGGCGAAATGGATCCCTTGCTTTTAAATAAATTGCTTAAAGTGCTCGAGGATAAGAGGGTATACTTCGATTCTTCGTATTATGATCCAAGTGACCCTCAGGTTCCTCAGTGGATCAAAAATCTCTTTGATGAGGGTGCATCTGCTGATTTTGTCCTCGTCGGAGCCACCACACGGGACCCTGCAGAGCTTAGTCCAGCCCTTCGTTCCCGCTGCTCAGAAGTTTTCTTTGAGCCTCTCGAACCAGGAGATGTTCAGCACATAATACGTCAAGCCGCCCAAAAACTTGAGGTGACCTTGGAGGACAGTGTTCCTGAAATTATCAGTGAATACGCGATTGAAGGACGGAAAGCAAATAGTATTCTGACCGATGCCTACGGCTTGGCAAGGTATCGTAATCCGGACCAAGAAAACGTTAAGGTGACAAGTGACTATGTTTATGAAGTTCTGCGCTCGGCTCGACTTAGTCCCTATATTTTTCGAAAAGTCCAACCCGGCTTAGAAATCGGAAGGATCTTGGGACTGGGGGTATCTGGATTTTTGGGTTCAGTGTTGGAGATTGAGGCGATCACCTTTTCTGAGCGGGATGGAAAAGGAACGTCTCGTTTTAATGAAACGGCTGGAAGTATGGCGAGAGATGCTGTATTTAATGCTACCGCCGTCATTCGTGATCTGACCGGTGAAGATTTAGGTAATTACGATGTGCATGTTAATGTAATCGGCGGAGCAAAAATCGACGGACCTTCAGCGGGATTGGCCACAACGCTGGCTATTTATAGCGCCTTAAAAAGGAAACCGTTGCTTCAAGATGTTGCCGTTACTGGAGAAATCTCCATTCAGGGTAAGGTAAAACCCGTTGGAGGCATTTGCGAAAAGATTTTTGGAGCAAAGCAGGCAGGAGTTCGCAAAGTATTAATTCCACTGGAAAATATGGCCGACATACCACAGAGTTTGCGTGGTATCGAGGTGGTGGGGGTTAGTACGATAGTAGAGGCAATGAAGCACGTATTTGAACACTTGAGGATTTAAGCAGCAGCGCTTTAAAGAGCGAGTACGACCGGGAGGAGAGAGGATATGGAACTACAAAAAGTTCCACCACAGAATTTGGAGGCCGAACAGGCGGTCTTAGGGGCAATGATGCTCGAACCGGAGGTCGGAAGTTCTGTCTTTGAAATACTTCAACCGGAAGACTTCTACAGAGATAATCACCGTTTGATTTTTTCCGCAATTCGGGATCTCTTCGAGAAAGGAGAACCTATTGACTTAGTCAGTGTTGCGGAGATTTTGCGTCAGCAGGGACGGCTGGAACAGGTAGGCGGGATGGCAACAATCGCGGCGATCGCCCGATCTGTCCCTTCAGTGGCGAATGTGGAATATTATTCTAAACTAGTGACAGAAAAGGCTCTTCTTCGTCAGCTTATTCGTGTGGCAAGCAGTATCTTCGAGCGGGGTTATGAGCCGGGTGAAGAGGCACGTGTTCTCCTGGAGGAAGCAGAAAAACTGATCCTTGATATTTCACGTCGACACGTAAAGGATGGATTTAGCTTTATTCGCGACGTTCTCCTGGAAACGTTTGAAAAAATTGAATATTTATATGCAAATAAAGGAAATCTTACGGGTGTGCCCACCTTTTTCACGGAATTAGACCGAATGACATCCGGGTGGCAGCCTTCGGATTTGGTAATCATTGCCGCACGGCCATCCATGGGAAAAACGGCCATGGTTTTAAACATGGCCCAAAATGCGGCAGTACGTGCCAGGGTTCCGGTTGCCATTTTTAGCTTGGAAATGTCTAAAGAGCAGTTAGTGCAACGGATGCTTTGCGGGGAAGCAATGGTCGATCAACAGCGTGTAAGGACCGGAGAATTACTGGATACGGATTGGCCGAAGCTGACTCGAGCGGTGGGTCCTCTTTCGGAAGCTCCGATTTTTATCGATGATACGGTAGGGATAAACCTGGTCGAGCTTCGTTCCAAAGCTCGCCGCCTAAAAGTGGAACATAATTTGGGTTTGATCGTTATTGATTATCTTCAGTTATTGTCAGTTGGTAATGGGAAAAGGACAGAAAACAGACAGCAAGAGGTGGCTCAAATGTCCAGAACCCTCAAAGGGCTTGCGCGGGAGTTGAAAGTCCCAGTCGTTGCTTTGTCACAACTCAACCGGGGTGTTGAGCAACGCCAGAACAAACGGCCGGTTATGTCGGATTTGTTAGAATCTGGGGCAATTGAAGCTGATGCGGATGTGATTTCATTTATTTATCGGGATGAGTATTATAATCATGACTCTGAGAAAAAAGGCATTGCGGAGATAATAATTGCAAAACACCGAAATGGCCCGGTAGGAACCATTGAATTGGGCTTTCTTAAAGAATTTACTAAGTTTGTAAACCTTGAGCGTCAACATCAAACCGCTTAAAGAAAACCCCTTGCCATATTTGTGGGCCGGGGGATTTTTATGCCGTTTATCCCACCTTCTGCGGGAGGGATAATAATAAGCGTCTAAGCAATTACCCTTAACTATTTATCCAATCGTAAGACTCCCACTTCTACAAGTGGGAGTGGGGCCTTCGTACCCTGCTTCGGTGGGGGTAGACTCCGACTTCGCCGCTAAGAGTTCCTTTTGGGTCGTGCGGCTTCGGCGAAAGCCTCCACTGGAGGCTTTCGTCACCGAAGTCTCGATGTTCAGCTTAAGCTGAACGAGTTCACTTTTTATTAATGATCTCGGTATGTGGGATTTATGGGAAGATAGTATCCTTGATGGCGGTAAAGGCAAAAAAAGGCAAACAAATACGAAGAGAAACGGTCGAATGTTTTAGGTATATAATTATTTAATGTTCGATTATTGGATTGACAAGGAGGATGAGGATTGTTAAGATAAATTTGCTTATGTCTAGAGGTTCTTTACCGGTGGGTAAAAGATGGGAGGAACAATCACATGGCTGCTGTTGTATTAATTGGTTCTCAATGGGGGGACGAAGGAAAAGGTAAAATAACAGACTTCCTAGCTGAAAAGGCGAATATCGTTGTTCGGTACCAGGGCGGAAATAATGCAGGACATACTGTTATTGCGAATGGAGAAGAGTTCAAGCTTCACCTGATTCCTTCGGGAATCTTATACCCAGACAAGACCTGTGTCATTGGTAATGGTGTAGTGATTGATCCGAAGGTTCTGTTGGATGAACTTGATCACATTGAAAAGCGGGGCATTAAGACGGGGAAACTGCTGATTAGTAGCAATGCCCAGGTTATTATGCCCTACCACTGGGTTCTTGATGGCTTGGAAGAAGAAGCGCGCGGTGAACGTAAAATTGGTACAACGAAGCGGGGCATCGGTCCTGCTTACCAGGATAAGGTGTCACGGATTGGGATTCGCATCATTGATCTCTTGGATAAAGAGGAGTTTGCTGAGAAGCTTCGCTCTAATTTAGTAGAAAAAAATAACTTGTTCGTGAAAGTCTATGGCCAGGAAGCCCTTAAATTTGAGGAAATTTATGAAACATACCTGGGTTATGCTGAACAACTTCGTTCGATGGTGACCGACAGCTCACTTGCGATTGACGAAAGTATTCGTTCAGGAGGAAGGGTACTGTTTGAAGGTGCCCAGGGGACTTTGCTTGACGTTGATCATGGAACTTACCCGTATGTGACGTCTTCTAATCCGATTGCCGGAGGAGCATGTATCGGTTCAGGTATCGGTCCAACCCGTATCGATCGCGTGGTCGGGGTAGCAAAAGCTTATACTACGCGTGTTGGAGAAGGTCCTTTCCCAACTGAACTTCTGGATGAGAGCGGAGAACAAATGCGGGCGAATGGACATGAGTTTGGAACCACTACCGGACGGCCGCGTCGCTGCGGTTGGTTTGATGTTGTCATTGCTCGTTATGCTGTTCGAGTGAGCGGGATTTCTGATTTTGCTATTATGAAACTTGATGTTCTTACAGGGTTCGATACACTAAAAATATGCGTTGGATATCGTGTCGGAGGAGAAATTATCCGGGAATTCCCGCAAAGCCAAAAGATCTTCAGGCAAGCTCAACCTGTTTATGAGGAAATGTCTGGTTGGCAGGAAGATCTGACACTGGTCCGTCGTTTTGAGGAATTACCTGGCGCTGCGCAAAATTATATTCTCCGAATTGAAGAGCTGACCGGTGTGCCTGCTACGCTGGTCTCAATTGGCCCAGGACGTGAACAAACCATAGTACGAGGTGGGATCTATTAGATCAGTTAAAAAACACTTGACGGTTTAAATTCATTCATGGTAAAATTACTTTCGCGACCAAGAAACACAGCTATATCGTAGCAGCTGGCTAGAGCATTTCACGAACAGCAAAGATTGATCAAGTTTTCAAGACCCCCACTTCTATAAGTGGGGGTGGGTTCTTCGCAACTTCAGGTGGGGTAGAGTCCCCATCTGAAGTTGCGATGTTCAGCTTAAGCTGAACGAGTTCACTATGCCTCGGTAGCTCAGTCGGTAGAGCAGAGGACTGAAAATCCTCGTGTCGGCAGTTCGATTCTGCCCTGAGGCACCAGGTATTGCCTTGACGAATAGGTGAAGCTTGTCTAAAATGAGTTTGTTATAGCATGCGGACGTGGCTCAGCGGTAGAGCATTGGCTTCCCAAGCCGAGGATCGCGAGTTCGAATCTCGTCGTCCGCTCCATATGTATTTTTAAGCCAACAATGGTTTTGACGTAGACTTTGAGGTATGTTTACGATTTATTCGTAGGTATATCTCTTTTTATTTAGTCCTATGGAAGCCGCGGGTTTCACTCAGGCTCGAGTTTGACACCTTAAACCGTCGAAAATTCCCATGCTTACGTTACTTACTAAATAATAAGTGTTCTTACTTAATATTATACATATCGTTTAAGAAAAATTTCTGCTCCAAATTTTTATACTCATTTGGGAGAGAGTCGAACTTAACTTCTAACACTTTTATATCCTGTGTATAGTCTTTATTAAAAATTGTAGTTAAATTGCTCACAATTTCTCGTGGACTAAATTCTTTTTCTTTTAATAATTTATTAATAAAGGCTAGGATTACACTTTTATCAATTTTAATTTCAATGGATCTAGACTTACTCAAATCCCTTAAAATACCTGCAACAATAATAGGAACATCTCCGGGACGATTTTTTAATGCTGGTAAAGCATATTTTTTGCATCGCGATTTTACTTCGTTTGATATTAAGTAATACTTTTCATTAAAAGTTGCATCGATTAATAGAAATCTAATATTTTGTTTATGTGCTGCATTAAGAATATTAACACCGTGTTCTTCAATGAATGATTTACCGTTCTTAATGTTTTTCTTTTTTTTCAGTGCTTCGTCTACAATCAGTAATAAGATTCTGTTTTCACCTATGTTATACTTTTTTCTTAAATCAGAGAAATAAATCTCTAAATTATTAAGATCACAGTTCAATAATTCATCGGAAAAATCTACTGAAAACGTAATTGACTCTTCTTTATTCTTAGAGATGATATATTGCATTAAGCTACTTTTTCCACAACCAGCGGGGCCATCCAAGATAATACTATGTATTTTTCCGCTATTGCCTTTTTCAATATCTTCAATGAGTAAATCTATAATAACATTTTTAAAGTTTCGATTATTTGAATATAATTCAGGGACTATTGTTTTAAAATCAGATAATTTTATCTCATTTTCTTTAGGAAGGTACGTAATACCTTTTGTCAATGAACCCTTGGGCTCTTGCCACTTTTTGGAGTTTGCATTTTTTAGCTTTTCATTAATATCCTTTAGAGTGGGCATCTTTAACCAAGGTTGCTCACGATAAGCAGCTACAACACAGTTTGCGTAGTTTAAGGCGTCTAAAACTTGTTTTGACTCCGAATTTTTATCGATAGATATTGCCATAATACCGGTAATTACATCACCACACCCTAATTGCTGATGCGAATTTTGAGTGACGCAGGGAGGCATCCGGTAAATATTATATATATTCTTATCAACTGCGGAAGGAGTAATTGCTATTATCCCATCTTTGTCACACTTTATTATGTGATAAGTGAAGTTACCTAAATAATATAGTGACCTCTGAGCCATTTCGACTAGAACTTCTTTATTGTCCAGCTGATCTCTCCAATGTTTCTCTCTATCTGGTTCATTAATAAGATGGCACCACTCATATAGGTTAGGTAATATCATTGTTGCCTTGATATTATTATATTTAATTCGATTTCGTTTAGGGTCTACAATAAGGGGTATTTTATAATCTTTTGCAAATTTAGCAATTTTTTTAATAATTTCTTCATTAATGCATAGGAAATCTAAATCATTAATTATAAATTGAATCAATCATATGTTCTTGTTCTTTGTGTACATGATTAAGGGAAGAAATAACTGTTTCATGTTTCTCCTTCGTTATATGAATATCTCCATAATCATCAAAACGGACGGGGTGTCTAAAAGTATTATCATTATTTGAAATAATCCTATTTATTGTATGCATAGGGGCATCTGTTTCATCTTGTACGCCATAGAATTCAATTACCTTATAAGAATTGTCAAAGGTAGTACTGTCATTCAGAATAGACCTAAAACTATTTACAGGTGTCTTACCAATTATTCCCCAAAGAAAAGTATTACCCTCATTTACCACTGCAAGAATTCTTGCTGTATTAGCGGCACCTCCGGCAGTAAGTTGTCTTCGTTTTATTTCATAAATTTGTTCCTGGGCATCAATTTGCAAATGAGGACGCAAAGCTTTACTTCTAGCAAAAATGGTGTGATCAACTACAAGATCACCAATAACAAAAACATTCTTTTTCATATTTAACACCCTTAATTCCTCTTATTTAATACATAAGCTTTATTTTAAGAATAATCTTAATTTTTTTTATAAAATTATATTACGAAATAACTAAGACTAATAATTTATACATGTCACACAAACAGTCCCACATACGGTCTTTACATCCTCTACATCTAAGGTGGAAAAATCATTAGCCCCGATGCACCAGGCAATTAATTCATAATCATTTGGCCGATTTATCCAGTCTTTTTCAAGACCATTACCCGCTTTATATTTTATTACATTTTCGTAACATAATTGTGGAAGAATAGGAGGCAGTACTGTTCGCGCATGAATATTACGAACTCCAATTTCCCTTAACGTTTTGATTGCCCTATACATCGAAATCCCGCTAGTTATGGCTTCATCTATTAAGATAACGGAAGAAAACCCTTTTTTAGTAAATATTTTTCCTAGTTTATATTCAGCTGCTCTTTCTCTCTTAAGTTGATCTGAAAGTAAGAACATCGATGTATTTAAATTATGCCTTGAAAAGCTATTCCAAAGGTATAGTCCGGTTAATTCTGCCCAACATTTCCCTAGGTATATGCCCGCATTCGGAATTGGTACTACTGCATTACATTGAGTATTCTCCCTATTTGCTAGAATTTTTACCAAAGATTTTCGAATAATTAAATGATTATCGATATTATTTCCTGGTACTATCTTTTTACCATATGCTAATGCTACACTACAGTTTAATACATGTCCTACTTCACTCATTATCAATCTCCAAACTAATTAAGAATAAAATCGTATACCCATTGTTGCGGCTTGGACATTCTTGCGGGGCTGTTTGGTCTGCTACAAGGAAGTTATATCCCTACCCGTGAGCAAAGAGAATTACGGGTAACTCATTAATTTTCTATACCTTTCCTCATTTTCCTTTAAAGATAAGAGAAATAATTAAAAAAGGGTATTGATAGTACCCGAGCATTCTGGTTGCACGAATAGCAATTCTGATAGAACTTCGCTAATTAATTGAGCAATATATTGATACCCTTTATTTGTTAGATGTACATCATCTCCGGAATTATAAGGAGCCGCTAACTCATCCGCCCCATTGCTTAACAGATCATATATCTTTACCAAAGGATAACCCTTTTTCTTGCAATAAGCATCAAGCCAGGTATTGTACGCCAAGTATCGATCGGTAAGAGTTGCTTCACAAGGAGGCAGCTCGACAAATAGTACCTTAATGCCATTTGTAGTGGCTAAATTTGCCATGTAGTCATAATTACTTGTAAATGTTGCAATATCTTCAGTCCCAAAATTTGATGAACTAAGTATTACAACTTTAGGTTTAAATTTAACGACATGATCAGTAAATCTATTTCTATTTTGAGTGGAATCAAACCCATTCTGCCCTGCATTTACCACATACGCTCCAATAATCTTGTACAGATTATACGATACCGAATAAGTTGGATCATCATACCTGCCGTACATCCCAGGCCAGGGACTATGGCCGGGAAATCCTTCAACCCTGCTATCCCCCATGCATACCGCATACATTGGCGTAACGATTATGTCATCCAGCAACATATCGTTCAGAGCTTCCGGGCCAACATTTATACCAAAATAGGCTGGACTTCCAACAGTTGCAACCTCTCCTATATAATGAAATCCATCGATATCACTAAACCAACCTCTGGCAATATTGTAAATTGGATCAAATAACAGATAAACTCTAATTCCACCAGTGGCGATAAAAGATATTGGACGTTGATTTCCTCCGGCGGGTGTATTAAGGGATAATCGATTCTTACCAAAAGTTTGTACGCCAAGAGAGACAATCGGGATATCCGAACAGTTAGTAAGTTTCAAAGCTGATATAGTAGTTGATGCATAGGTTAAATAGACATCGGCAGAAAGAAGAAAGGGTATTTGCGAGGGAAAGGTTAACGCACGGTGAATTCCAGCATTTGCCCCGGACAACCTAAACTTTCCCCTGGAAAGGTCTACCGTACCGGTAACTGTCCATCCAGTCACACTATCACACGGATCATCAACCAGGGGAGTATAGGGAGAAGGCCGAGGCACAGGGACTTTATTCGTTGGTACATATGATAAAGGCTTATTATGCATGTAGGCATCTCCTTTCTGGGATTCGGAAGGGGTCTTGAATACATTTAAGCCCCCCTGTCCGATTGGAACGAGGAGGCTTTGCCTTAATGGATGTTTCATCCCACTAATATATTTCGGGCACGCAAATTGGGATTTTGGATCTTTTGCTGAATGACCGGACCATGGTCAAGCAAGAAATCACTTGCTGAATCGCTCAAACCCTGGTACTGAAACTCTCTTCTAATAGCGGTGCAGATATCTTCAATCAAGGAATACTTCTGATCGTAATCGGGTGTGGTAACAAGGTCATTTACTGCCGTATAAACATATTCCCCCAAGATGGGCAGACCACGCATCGCTCTGTGCATCCATTTAAAAAAAGGCTTGTATACCCTATTCAGTAAAAATACCATTGAGATCACATCAGAGCAAAACTTAGCTTGAGCATAACCGGCAGCTACATATTCCTGTCTCTTGACACAACGCTTAAAATTATACTGACCGAACTGGGCAATGGTCATGCAGCGGGCAGCAATCTTTTTTAACCTTACGTCTTCAGGGTAAAATTCCTTGAGGGCATTTCTAAACTTGGTAAACTCGCCTAGCGGGTCATAAAACACCTTGCCATTTGTACAGACTGCCAGCGTGTCCTCCGGGAGCCGGAGCCACTCCTCCAAGCTTGCCGGAGGTCGATCAAGTCCGATAAAGTGATGATAAAAACGGCCTGTTTCAAAAATGCCAACCCTTTTATCACCGTACGCACTCACCTGCCGCGGGCCGTACCCGGCAAAATCCTGAGGAAGCTTGTCAATCTCCGCCTGGAGTGCAGTTCCGATGAGCTGGTAAGCTTGATTAGTAAGCCAAAGGCAAAACGACGGTCCCCAGTCATGGTCCCTGGAAAACTCATCATCAAACCCATAACATTCTGAGCCGTCACCGACCAAGCCAGCGGCGATCCTGCTTTCATACACATTAAACTTTTCGAGGATCAGGGGTCTCCCATAGTGATTATAATATTTTTCAGCCAGTTCCAGGCCTTGCAAAAACAATCCCTCCTTTATAGCATGATGGTTACCAGATTATCGATGTTCTTTCTGGTCATTTCAGCGCGCGAAGCAACCCCCAACTTCAAATATAGTTTTTCCGCCTGCTGGAAATAGGTTAGGGCGGAATAATAATCACCTTCCTTAAACAATATGTAACCAATGTTACCAATTTGGTTAGCGATGCCCAACTCGTGACCTATTTCCTTAAATATAGCCAAGGATTCACTGTAGTGCTCCAAAGCCAAGTCATTTTTCGCGAGATCTCGATAAACCGAACCAAGGTTGCCCAGTTGTTCGGCTTCATTTGCTCGAGAACCGAGTTTCCTGAAAATGGCCAATGCCTCTCGGAAAGAATCCAAGGCTTGATCATATTCTTTCCTGGTCACAAGGATCAGCCCGAGGTTGTTCAGACACTTAGCTGTTCCTGAATGCCCGCCAGTTTCTCGGAAAAGTAACAGCGCCTGCTGAAGACATTCTATGGCTAGAGCCAGGTCTTTCTGCTGGTTGTAGATACCCTCCATTTTCTGGAGAATACCCAGCAGTATGGCAGTGACTTCCTTAGTTTCCCATGTTTCTTTAAGGATTGGCAGAGCCTGATTAAAATACTCTATGGCTTTATCTGAATTTCCTTCAGAATAGTAAAGATGGCCTATGTTACTTATAAAAGCACTCTCAAACCACTTATTTTGCTTCTTTTCAGCTAGAGCTTGGCCATGGAAGTAACTTTGATGAGCCTCAACGATCCTGCCTGAAATAAATAAAACATTTCCCCGGTTAAGGAAGGCGGACATCGAGGGGAAGATGCCTATCGATTTTTCATATGCTTCGCCAGCCTCGGCATTTTGATTGGCGTAAGATAATTCTTCCGCCAGGATAAAACAATCCAATGCCTGGCGTTTGGCTGCGCCTTGTTTAGCCAGTTCGTTCTCCAGGGCCTGAACCGGGGCTTTGATCAAAAAAGTGCCGTTGGACATAACTTGATAGTTCTTAGCCATAGCCACTTTCCTCTCTATCATTTTAGGATAATTATCTCAATAGTCGGACGCAATTGCAATGATCCGAATCACAGTTTTTGGAAGAAACTTAGTTTAAAGAGATAGAAAATTTTTATTTCACCACTGAATTTTGGTATAATCAGAAGATAGCGATTAACGGAGGAACTTTGCTATACCGGGGAACCTTATCTTGCCTGGAATTGGAGGAAATAAATTTGGCAGGCAATTCAGCAGATTTGATTTTATACAATGCTCAAATAATTACATTTGACGAAGAGCATAGACAAGCAGAGCTTGTTGCGGTCAAGGACGATAAAATTCTCGCCGTCACTAATATCTCCGACCTTGACTTACTTACAGGACCAAATACCAGACTCATCGATTGCCAGGGAATGACCGTTATTCCTGGTTTTAACGACGCGCACTGTCATCCCATTGGTCAGGCAATAACTCTTCTGCATATTGACTGCTCGCCTTTAAGTGTAAGAAGTATTATGGATATTAAAAGTATAATCCGTCAACGAGCACAAGAGACTCCCCATGGTAAATGGCTGCGAGCAGCTCAATACAATGAAATCAGACTCACTGAAAAGAGAAATCCCACGCGCTGGGATTTGGATGAAGCAGCACCGGACCATCCTGTAATACTGGTTCATTACTCGGCAGGCACATGTGTTTTAAACAGTAGGGCACTCCAACTGGTGGGAATCACCAGGAAAACTCCCGACTCAGCCGGCGGACGGATCAACAGGGACCCGGTAACGCAGGAACCGGACGGGATCATCTTTGGCATGAATGCCAAAGTACAAAAAGGGATCCCCCCAGTGGATGCCGAAGAACTGGAAAAAGGAATTAGGCTGGCCAGTCAGCAATATCTTGCCTGCGGGATAACTTCCCTGCAAGACACCGGCTGGAATAACAGTCTGAACCACTGGCAGAGCTACAAGAGGTACAAAAGAAAAGACGGATTGCTACCTAATCGGATTTCAATGCTGATCGGAAGTGCCGGTCTGGAAGATATCACAAATAATGGCTTATCCATGGGTAGTGGGGACAACCAGTTACGGATTGGAGGGGTAAAAATAGCCCTTGATGAGAGTACCGGTCAGCCCCATCCGCCGCAAGAGGCTATCAACTACCATGCGCTTAAAGCACACTTAGCAGGTTTCCAGCTGGCATTTCACGTCCATGACCAATATAATTTACGGGCAGCCCTGGGTGCCCTGGATCTGGTTCTCCGCGAAAGCCCCAGACCATTGCACCGTCATCGCCTGGAACATTGTATGGTGTGCACGCCTGATTTACTGGCTCCCATGGCGAAACATCGCCCGATGGTGGTAACTCAGCCTTCATTCCTGCACTATGGGGGTGAAGATTTCATGAAGACTGTACCACACGAACAGCTCCACTACCTTTTTCCCATAAGTTCTTATTACCGGACAGGACTACAGGTAGCTTTTAGTTCCGATTCTCCGATGATGCCGAGTAATCCTCTGATAGGCATCTATACCGCTGTAAGCAGAAAGGAGTTGCATGGACAGGTGCTTGCTCCTGAAGAAGGTATTTCTCCAAGTAATGCTTTAAGGATGTACACCCTCGGAGGAGCATATGCTTCATTTGAAGAGGGTATTAAAGGCTCGATCACTCCCGGTAAGCTTGCCGATTTGGTTATTTTAAGCAGTAATCCCAATCAAGTTGAGGTAGAAGAGCTCAAAGACATTAAGGTCATGATGACAATCATTAACGGAAAAGTTGTTTGGGAAAGATAGTCGAGGTAACAAAATAGAGACTGTGTGGCGATGAGTTATGGGACTAAATTCAGGGGAAAGGAGAACCTTGAGATGAAGAAAAACATTTTAATCATCGGAGGAAGTTATTTTATTGGCAGAATCTTTGTGATGGGGTTATCTAAAAAGAATGATTATGCTCTTCACTTGGTCAACAGGGGAAGGAATCCGTTAAAGATACCAGGGGTTACGGAACATATTTGTGACCGCAGAGACCTGAAAGAGATGAAAAAAGTAATACCCCCTCTGGATTACTATGCAGTTATTGATTTTTGTGCCGATTTTCCTCAAGAAATTAATAATCTGATTGAGAATGTGTCGGGAACAATTGAACAATACATTTATATAAGCACCTGCGCTGTTTACAAACCTTCCCTGGATTTTCCGAAATTCGAAGATTCACCGAAACCCTCCGGCGCGCTACCCGGACCCATGGGTGAATACGCATACAATAAATGGCTATTAGAGCTGGAGACGCAAAACGTATGCCAAAAACATAATATTCCGTACACTATACTGCGTCCAGCTTTCGTTTATGGACCATTCAACTATGCACCAAGGGAATCGTTCTTTTTTGATCTGCTCCTGATGAACAAAACCATACCCGTCCCGCAAGACTCCCTGGCGCTTTTTCAATTTATTTATGTAAAAGATATTGCCAGGATCTTGTTTGCTTGTTTGGGCAATGAAAGAGTTTTCAAGAACACCTATAACCTGGCTGCCGAGGAACTAATCTCTTACGACAAGCTGATTGAAGTATTTGAGCAGGTAAGCGGTAACTCAATCCAGACAAAACGTTTAAGTATTGATACAATCAACAGGGACAATATAGCGCTGCCCTTCCCCATGGATCAACACGAAATTTTCTCGGGTTCCCTGATTGCCGGCACGCTGAATTTTAAATTCACCCCATTTATGGAGGGTATGAAAGAAACCTTTGAATTTTACAAGAAATTCTCTTTCAAAGGGTAAGTAAACTTACAATAAATTTGGCTTATCACCAAGGTAACGGACGATTTTGAAGCAAGTATTTGAAGGCAAGGGTTAACCCATGCCTTCAAAATTTAGGTTCCAGTTTTTCATTGGCCTCCGCCAACGTATTAAAACCGTATTGTTTAACCATATATAAAAGGGTGATTTCTGAGCCATTGATACGTTCGGACTGCTGCTTTAAGACATTTTGATAGTATAATTCCAAAGTCCTTTGGGAATAAGTCATAAGTTCTCCGCGTAAATACGTTTCAACAGACGTTACAAACATAGAATCGTTCGTACTGGAAATGGGCCTGCCCCTTTTCAGAATATTAGGGAATTTGACTGAAAGTTCCTCTTCCCATTCCATAACAATTTTAACAATCTTGTCGATCAACGGAATAATTTCCGGATCCAAAGAGGGGAGTCTGTGTTCGATTTTCGCGTACTCCAACGGGGAGGTATATTGCATCATCCGGGCATATTTTTCGGTTAACAAGTTTCTTTTGATTTCCTGTGCTTTGGAGAGATCATTCAGATAACTTTCCAGAGTGTCCTCCGACCAACTTACCGCCTGGCTATGCCGCATAATCTTAAAAGTTTCCGGATTATCCTGGCAAGACGCTTTTCCGCCGATATTGGACACATTATGAAACATGTTCCATTCAAGGTCAATAATCTTGGTAATCAGAGCTTCTTTACTCATCAAAATTCCTCCTTGCTACCGGTGTCGCGGCTTAGAAACTTAACTTTGCGATACTCCACACCAAATATTATTCCACCCCAAGGCCTCCTTTTCCTGCAATTATTGTGCGACAATCGCGCATTCGTAAGATTAATCTAACTGTAATCATGCAGGATAGTTTATTGTCAAAATAGGTCAAAGTAAGTCAAATTAAAAGTAAATCTTTCTCCAACTGTAAAGCAGGATTTTTAAGTATTGATCTAGAAATTCACAAAGGAAAGGAGGAAAGTAAGGATAAAGAGAAAGATAAAGAGAAAAATAAAGTAAAAGTAAAGTAAAAATTTTGTCTATTATCAATTAATTAGGAGGGATAGTTATGTCCGAGCAAAAAATCTTTAGCCTTAAGTCTTCCGCCTTTGAAAACGGCGGAACAATTCCTGAAAAATTCGCGGAGATGAATCAGGTTTCTCCTGCCTTAAGCTGGGAAGATGCCCCTGCCGGAACCCAGAGTTTCGCTCTTGCCCTTACAGACCCAGATGTACCGGCGTTTTTTAACTTCCCCCGCTGCTTTGCCCATTGGATGATTTATAATATTCCCGCTTCTGCTAATAATCTGCCTGAAGGAGCAAGCCCTGCCGGAAACATACCAGCTGGCGCCAAGGAACTCAATAGTGATTTTATTACCGCTTTCCAGGTTCCAGGTTTCAAAGCCGGCTATGGAGCTCCTTGGCCGCCTGACGCTGCTCATCGCTATGTATTTACCTTATATGCGCTGAAGACTGCTAATTTGGAAATTCCAGCTAATGCCGATTTCGCTGAGTTTGCTAAAGTTGTTTTACCCCAGACTATCACCACGGCTACTCTTATCGGGACTTACGGTCCGGCTAAGAATCCTCTCCCCGGCGCATAATTGCTAATTATCAATGTATCTAGTCCCAGTCCTGCTGCAATTTAATTAAGCCTGGTTTAATGGGCTGGGAGAAGATACAAAAAGCTGGAAACCCATAAGACAAGGGCAGAAAACTGGTTGGAAAAATCGCCAAGCGAGAGCCAAACCTTATAGCCTATTGGAAGATGGGTTTCCAGCTAACGCTTGGATAAGGGATCCCTAAAGACCAATTATAACCGGCGCTTTTGAATTTGAACCGCAGGCACTGCGAAACGAATTAGTGCCCCGGAGAATAAACAGAAAACTCCCAAATAGGTAAATACAGGCGTGTAGTTGCCCTTGTTCATATCGATTAAATATCCGCTAAGAGAAGGGCCCAGGATACCGGAAATAAAACCATACGCCGTAAAGACGAGACCATATATGGCCCCGAAGTGTTTTAAGCCAAAAAAATCAGTAATCAGTGGAGCTGATACGGCAAAAAGGGTTCCGAAAGCAAAACCTATAACTGCTACAAGTAGGGCTATAACCATTAGATTTTGGGTTCCGGTCAAGAAGAAATAAGCGGCGCCCGCAGCAAAAAAGGTAATACTCATCGTGACATTTCTACCTACAATATCAGAGGTATAACCGGTGATAAGCCTGCTAAAACCACTCATGAGATTAAATGCGATCAAAATAAAGACCGCTTCATTCATGGAAAAGCCTTTAGAAAGCCCAAAATTCACCGAGAGAGTAACCATTGCAATACACGCTGCCCCTTGAAACGCCCAAACCAACCAAAGAAACCAGAAACTTTTGGTCCTCACGGCTTGCCCGACAGTTAAAGAAACCTTCTGCGTTAACTGGGAAACTATAACTGCACTTGACCCGGGTTCACTATCTTCGGTGTTTAGTTTGACGCGCTCCGGCATTTCGATAAACTGTGCAGAAATAATACCTAAGATTAATACCAGGACAGCCGCGAGGATATTCATGGATTGATAACCCATCGTTTTAAGCATACTGCTAAAAAGTGGGGACATAATCGCAGCTGAAATACCGAAAAAAAAATTGACGATCCCCGAAACCAACCCTCTTCGCCCGGGCCACCACTGCTGTACTGTTGTCAAACAAGGAGTATAGACAAAACAGGAACCAGTACCGGTCAAGAAAGCCCAAAGATAGATCATGTTCAGGTTTGTGGCAAAGGTAGCAACTACTACGGCCAGACTGCAGATTAATGTGCCAATAGTAACCATGGCTCTTGCTCCGATTTTTTCCTGCAATTTTCCAACAAGAAACATAAAGATCCCCAAAGAAGTTAAGACAAAGAACTGGCAGTTACCGATTGCACCCTTTCCTACAAGAAAAAGTTGCTGCCAATAGGGGCCCATTACGCCAACGTAGCCAAAGATCAGGGCGCCCGGCCAGAAGATAGCCACAGAACTACCAACTACAGCCATTATTGACCTGGTTCGTTTGTTCATAAAGTCCCTCCGAACTTTCCAGATTTTGATCGTTCTCTCTCTATTCCATCCGAAGATGTCAATATCCTTTAATTTTAACATAAATATTCGAAATTTAGAATTGAGAAATAATCGTTAAGATGTTCAAGAAAAAGACTTTATATTAATCAGTAATAGGGGGCAGTTGAGTTAAGAAGAAAATTGGTTTGTAATAATATTAGCCGCAGTTTCAATTACAGGAAATGTGGTAGTCACATATTCAGTAAGGTCGGTCAGAGTCATATATCTGAATCTGACTTTTTTGTATTTTTTCGACAACCTGTTGCTGAGCCTCTCCATGCGATGGCATGTTGCCCGATAGAAAGCTGATTTAGAGAAAAAACTGACATAGTTTTAAATATTGGATAGGAACATATAAAGATGTTTTAACGAAAGGTCAACCGGTGATAAAGATGGCACCAAAAGAGAGTAACAATTATAGTGCCCCAATGGTATATAAAGCGTTTACAATTTTAAAAGAAATTGCTAAAGCCCAAGGGACTTTTGGGGTAAGTGATATTTCACGGCAATTAAATTTTAACAAAAGTACGGTCTATGGAGTTACTCAAGCTTTTCTTGATTTAGGTGTTTTATGCCAAGATGAATTAACCAAAAAATTTAGGCTGGGGCCGGCATTGATCCAACTAAGTAATCAATCATTAGCTTCAGTTAGTTTAAAGAGTATAGCACGTCCATATATGATAGAATTGGCACGCGATTTTGTTGGGACGGTTTTCTTAGCCTGTTTTGATGAGTATGGGATAACAATCATCGAAAAGGCTGATAGCCCGTTAGTACTGAAAATATCTGCTCCCATTGGGGCAAGGCTTCCTTTCTTTGCCGGAGCGCCTGCCAAGTCTTTCTTAGCAAATTTGGATGAGGATTCTCAAAAGAAGATAATTATGGAGAGAAACTTGCCAAAGTTTACGGAAAACACGATTGATGATGTTGATGAATATCTGGTAGATCTCCTGCAGGTACGGAAACAAGGATATGCCACTGATTATGAGGAATATATCTATGGGGTTAACGCTGTGAGTGTTGCACTGCTTGATAAACGTGGTATGTTTTTAGCGTCTATATATATTGTAGGATTTAGTAATTCTTTTACGGAGGAGAAAATGCGCTTGGCAGCAGAGGCTGCCAAAGAATTAGCCAGGGAAATAACCGAATTTATGGGTTAAAAATTAGAATAAACCCCAGAGGAAAAATGGCATAATGAACAGAGATAGCCCTAGATTTAGTTAGCATGATCATGACATGCCAATAAGAATTTCTAGGGCTTTATTGCCGATAAAAGTAATTTTGCTTGGATTGGTTGGCGGGTTTCCTTTGGAAGGAGGATATTAACTGATCACAGGTAAATTCTCACCGTTCGGCGTAGGTTACCTTTTTATTAAGCAGACTACATGGTAGAATAAAAGCATGGAAGAAAACGACGTTTCCCATAGAAAACGCCCAGTATTTTGTGCCACCTTAGACATAAGACCTGATCTTTTACTTGAGGAGGGGATTAAGATGTATCTACCTGATTTCGATTATTATGCGCCGGATAGTTTAGCAGAAACATGCGAAGCGCTCGATCGTTTTGGTTCCAAAGCCATGGTCCTAGCCGGAGGTACCGACGTCATTGCAAAAATGAAAAGTGGACTACTGACTCCTGAAATTCTTATTTCCCTAAAAAAATTAGAAAATTTAAAAAAAATAGAATACGTTACCGGAAAAGGTGTTGTTATTGGGGCTCGGGCAACACACAATGACCTGGTTAATTCTCCAATATTAAATGATAAATACTTGTCAGTATCTGAAGCTGCACATCATATGGCCTCAAACCAGATTCGAAATATTGGGACTGTAGGGGGTAATCTTTGTAGTGCCGTTCCTTCTGCGGATCTTCCCCCGATTCTTATTGCTTTGGGAGCTACAATTAAGCTTGTTGGAACCAATGGCGAAAGAATGATGTTATTGGAAGATTTGTTTACCGGTCCGATGAAGACTTTAATCGCTCACAATGAAATTTTGGCGGAAATTGTTATTCCTGATCAAGCGTCAACTGGGAGTAACTATATCAAGTTCGGTTTACGTCGGTCTGGGGCACTGGCAGTAGTAGGCCTTGCCGTGGCAGTGACCGTAAACGGAGAAACAATTACGGAAGCGAAGATTACAATTGGTGCCGCGGCCCCAACCCCGATACGGGCCCGAGAAACGGAAAACTTTCTACGGGGGAAAATCATTAGTGATGACCTGCTGGCCGAAGCTGGGGTGATGGCTTCCGGCGAAAGCAAACCTATTTCAGATATTCGAGGTTCTGCAGAATATCGTCGGGACCTAATACGCGTTTTTACCAAAAGAGCGTTGCGCAAGGCAATAAACGAGGGGCATATCTAAGGAAGGAGGGAGAATAATGGCACAGGTAATTACCGATAAACAGGGCATTCAACACTATATGATCACCATTAATGTTAACGGGGATGATTACACACGGGTCGTTAAAGCGAATACTCTGCTGGTTAACGTTTTACGAGATGAACTAGACCTTACCGGAACAAAAAAAGGATGCGAACTTGGTGATTGCGGCTCATGCACGGTTCTCATTGAAGGGAAACCCGTTGATTCATGTCTGATCCTGGCAGTTGAAGCCGACGGATATAAGATTACTACCATTGAAGGGGTCGCGGAGAGTGCTCAATTGGATAAGATTCAAGAATCGTTTATTAATAACGGTGCTATACAGTGCGGATATTGCTCTCCGGGGATGATTCTTTCGGCCAAGGCTTTATTAACCACAAACCCTCATCCTACTGAGCATGAGGTTCGGGAAGCCATTGCTGGCAATCTGTGCAGGTGTACTGGATATGTGAACATTGTCAAGGCCATCCTTAAAGCTACAGAGGAACCTAATGATCAAGAGGTGATAAGCAATGAGTGATAACTATGCTGTAATTGGCAAAAGCGTACCCAAAATTGATGGTCGGGAAAAAGCAACGGGTGCTGCCAAATATACTGGTGACTTAAAATTCCCCAATATGCTTTTTGGCAAAATTCTAGGAAGTCCTTATGCTCATGCCAAGATCCTGAGCATCGACACATCGGAAGCTGAAAAATTACCGGGTGTTAAAGCTGTAATTACCCATAAGGACGTACCGACCCTAAAATATGGCATTAGCCCAGCCCGTTGGGATGAAAATATCTTTTGCAGTGACAAGGTTCGTTTTGTCGGTGATAAAGTGGCCGCTGTAGCTTGCATCGATGAAGAAACTTGCTATAAAGCCTTGAAACTGATCAAGGTGGAGTACGAGGTTCTTCCCGCCGTACTTGATCCACTTCATGCTATGGACGAAGGGGCGCCTCAGATTCACGATGAATATCCACTTAATATAAATACCGAAATTCATCAAAACTTCGGTGACGTGGATAAAGCTTTTGCTGAGGCCTACTATGTTCGAACCGATTACTTTGTGGGACAGCGCACTTACCAGGCGCCTATTGAACCACATTCTGCGGTTTCCATTTGGCAGGATAACAAGCTGACTATTTATTCGAGCACTCAGTCCCCCCATTATTTCCAGCATTATATTGCCCGGGAGTTTGGGCTGAAAATGGGTGACGTCCGGATTATCAAAACTTACGTCGGCGGTGGTTTCGGCGGGAAGCTGGAACCTACCGGCTTGGAATTTGCCGGGGCCGTACTCTCTAAACTAACCGGTCGTCCGGTCAAAACCTTCTATGATCGGCATGAAATGTTTGCTCATAATCGCGGCCGTCATAGGGAGTATATGGAAATGACCACCGGAGTGGACAAAAACGGAAAGATTCTCGGTGTGTATGCCAAGTTCATTATGGACGGCGGCGCTTACACGAGCCTGGGGATTGCCAGTGCTTACTATGCCGGTGCACTCCTTACCCTAACGTATGAATTTGAAAATTACAAATGGGATTTGCATAGGGTTTATACGAACTTACCGGCCTGCGGGGCCCAACGTGGCCATGGAGCGCCCCAACCTAAGTACGCTTTTGAAAGTCATTTAGATAACATTGCCAAGGAACTAGGCATAGATCCTCTGGAAATCCGGCTTCGTAACTGCCGTCGGCCCAACACGGTTACTGCGAATGAGTTTATAATTAATTCTTGTGAGTTAAAAGCTTGCTTGGAAAAAGCGGGCGAAATTTCGGGTTGGCGGGCGAAAAAGGGTAATCTGCCCAAGGGAAGGGGCATTGGGATTGCCACTGGGAGTTTTGTCTCGGGGGCCGGTTATCCCATTTATCGAACGGATTTGCCTCAATCTGCGGCGATGATCAAGGTTGCTGAGGATGGTAGTGCCGCTACTCTCTATACAGGCGCAACTGATATTGGGCAGGGTTCTGATACTATCCTTTGTCAGATGGCGGCGGAGGGTATGGGTTACCGCTACGAAAACATGAAAATAATCGCTGCAGATACAGAAACAACGCCCCATGATTTTGGGGCCTATTCCAGTCGTCAGACTTTGATGGCGGGTACCGCTTGTAAACTGGCCGGCGAGGAAATCAAAAAACAGATTCTGGACATGGCTTCCACGATGATGAGCTTGACCCCGGATGACCTGGAATGTCGCTTGGGAATTATTTCCTCCAAGTCACGTCCGATGGCCAAATCAATTACCTTTGAGGAAGCAGCCACTCGTTTCTTCGCCCTACGTGGTCCTCTTCTTGGACGGGGAGTTTACGTTGTGCCCCGTTTAGGCGGCACGTTTAAAGGAGCCGTGGTAGGGACTTCGCCGGCTTACAGCTATTGTGCTCAAATTACCGAGGTTCAAATTGATGAGGAAACGGGCGAAATTGATGTGCGTGAAATCTGGGATGTCCACGATTGTGGGATGGTTATCAATCCCATGCAACTTCACGGACAAGTACACGGCGCCTTATATATGGGTATGGGCGAGTCAATCTGGGAAGAGGTTAAGTTCGATACTCAAGGGAAAATCCTTAATCCAAATTTAGGCGGTTACATGTTGCCCACCGCGCTCGATATGCCGATAATTCATTCCGAACTGGTAGAAAGCTATGAGTCTGCCGGACCATGGGGGGCAAAGGAAGTCGGTGAAGGAGCCACCAATCCGACGATGGGTTGTTTCTCCAATGCGATTTTTGACGCTATGGGTATAAGGGTCAACAGTTTGCCACTGACGTTTGAAAAAGTTTGGCGCGCTTTGAAAGAAAAGCGGGAGGGCATTACTAAAGACTGAGGTCGGGGAATTTTCACAACACCAATAACTAGTCAACAAATATTTATAGCAGGTGTTGCATGAGCAAGACAATGCTTAGCCGGTATAAAATAGGAAGGGAGAATCGAGCGGATGAAAAACCGACTCGCCATGAATGGACCGGTGGTTTTAGTTCGCGGCGCTGGGGAACAAGCCTCCGGAGTGGGCTGGGTGCTGGCAAAAGCAGGGTTTCGCGTGGTGATGACGGAAATAGCTGAGCCCCGTATGGTTCGTTGGCCGGTTTGTTTTGGGACGGCCGTGCCGGAAGGACGCTGGCAAGTTGAAGGGGTTCCGGCGAGCCGGGTCGAAGAGCCTCAGGAATGTGAAGCAGCTTGGCGAGCTGGAGAAATACCGGTTTTGGTCGATCCTGAGTTGGCGGGTTTGTCCTGGCTGCGTCCGTTGGTCTTGGTGGATGCAATCATGGCCAAATGTAACTTGGGGACAAAACGGAGCATGGCACGGAGGACATTTGGTTTAGGACCCGGTTTTACGGCGGGAGTTGATGTCGATGTCGTCGTGGAAACAAACCGTGGGCATCACTTGGGACGGCTGATCTATAACGGGGAGGCGCAGCCAAATACGGGCATTCCGGGAGAAGTAGCGGGTATATCAAGGGAGCGTGTTCTCTATTCGACTAAGGCTGGATTTTTTAGAGCAAAGCGGACCATCGGGGAACAGGTTTCTGCAGGCGATAGCTTGGGTGAAATAGATGACGGGATTCAACCGGAAGAGGTTTTTTCAGTATGCACAGGTGTGCTAAGAGGTTTATTGCGCACGGATACATGGATCGCTGAGCAGGTTAAGATCGGGGATGTTGATCCGCGCGGGCAGGAGGAAAACTGTTGGACAATTGCCGATAAGGCCCGGGCACTTGGAGGTGCAGTATTGCAGGGTATTCTGGAAAGCGGGGTACTGTGTACTTTGCGTGCCAAAGAATAAGTGAAACGGTAAATTAAGAATGCAAAATAGGGTAGGGAGCCGGAAAGAAATCCTGCAGCCAAGGTGGGGGAATGAGGCAAATGAAGCCTGCTTTAAGGCATGTTCTTGTCAGTATGTGAGATATCCTGCAGCGGCAGCAATGCTTCAGGATAAGAAGAATGGAGCAAGCAATAGTAATTAATACACTAGCGTTGTAGCTGATCTTTGCATTTATAGATCAATATAAATCTTATGTATAGTAAAATGCGTGGTGAAGATATATCAATGATGTGGGGGTAATATGAATTTTTCCAGACGGTTAGAAATAAAAACAGTTCAAAAAATGATTATGATGTATTGCAACAAAATGCATGACCAGAAAAGTGAACTATGCACGGATTGTTTGTATCTGTTAAATTATGCGGAACAACGTATTGACAAATGTATTTATGGAGATAAGAAGCCCGTATGCTCAAAATGTCAGGTCCATTGTTATAAGCCGGAAATGAGAAAAAAGATCAAAGTAATCATGAAATATTCTGGCCCAAGAATGCTATTGAGAAGTCCAATACTTTCTCTAAGATATATTTATAGGAAGATATTCAAGAGCAATAATAAATAATATCTGATAGGTTGAATATAAGTATTGAGATTTAAACAAGTTTGTTGCGGCCCCATTTGACTTGTTAGCTTGAATAGTTATAATTAAGAACGTTTACTTTTGCGCCCTAGATAAAGACAATCCGGGTCGACAACCGTGCGTAAAATGTCTATTTCCTTGATCGTCGGACTTGGCATTTCTCGGGCATTATTGATGACTAAAGGCCAGCCCGTGTTTTCTTGCACAAATTGCGGGTCAACGCCAGGAAAGTATTGTTCAAGTTCCAGGATTCCGCTCTCCGGATTGGGTCTCAGAATGCCTAAATCACTAATGACAACCATCTCCCCTCCCCGAAAAATACCGTAGTCAAAACGCCCTTCTCCTTTTGGTCCCCGTACCCCGGCACAGGAAGTCAAATATTCAACTTTTTCAGGAAAGCGGCGTTTTTCGTGAACCATCATTACAACTACCTTATCCGCAAGATTTGCGATGCTGTTTGCGCCGCCGCTACCGGTTAGACGTGTCCGGCGGGGACCCTTCGCTTCAGACCCTACCCCAGTGGGCCAATAACCACCTATGGTGGTTGAGTTAAGATTCCCATATTTGTCACATTCCGCAGCTCCAAGCACCCCCAGAGAACAATATCCCCGGCAGGCAATTGTGCCAAAGACGTCGGCAGTTGTGGAAAGGGTTGTGGCCATATAACACGCGCGTGGATCACCCACGGAAACCGGCAAATGTTGGATGCTGGATCCTAATGAACCGGCTTCCAGAATAATCGTCATATTGGGGGCGTGAGTATGTTGAGCTAAACCGGCAGCTAAAAGGGGCAACCCTGTCCCGATGAAGGCAAAAACCCCGTCAAATAATTCGCGTGCAGTGGCAACTGCCAACAATTCTACGTGGGTGTAGTCATTAGCTGCTTGACCGTCAGAATGAGGAAAAGTATTTAGGTTCTTATATAGTTCGGCCAATTGTTTTTTTAGCATATTTTCATCCCTCAATTTTGCATCTTAATCAAACCGCTCCAGGTTAGGATTGTAATGATAATGGGGATCCGCTCTTAAGGCAAAGAGTTTGTCTATCCCAATGGTTTGGAATAAATAATCCCAATCATTTTTAGTAGAAGCTACATGGTCTTGCCAGAACTGCTTAACCACAGCGTCAGACTGGTGATTAACGGCGTTAATATAATCAGTAAACCAAGAGTAATCATAATCATAATAATTGGGGACAGCCGTCGGATAACCGCCAAAGGGCTGCTCGACAATGGCATGTACGGCATGGGCTGGAATTTGATTGAGCTCCGGTTTTTCCCTTAGTTCTTCCGGTGAACAGATCCGTTCACATTCCACAATGAGTATCCGGCCGCACAAAGACTGATCAATGTCCGGACCGACTAGTCCTTCCATCCGGACTGTACCATCATAAGCTGCTCTTTGAGCATGGAGAACACAAACTTCCGGCAAGACGGGGGGCATTAACGCAACTTTCACACCCGGTTTTCCTGTGTAAGCAGTTGGCCAATCCTTATTTGTCCGGTATAAATTGGTTATATTACTGCAGGTATCTTCGCCGCTTCGGAAACGGCGCGGTCTCAGCCCCCAACCCTCAAACGGATCATCGATAACTTCAAACTTCTTCGGCGGGATGCCGGGATGAATCCATTCACCATGCTCGTCTCTACCCCGCAAACCGGCTTTGCCAAAGGAATCATATGCCAAGAGGTCACTCCCCAGATCCCCTAAACAAGGCATAAAGGGCAGCCCGTATTTCCCAGCCACCGTCCGTAAGGCAAAACTCCAGTTGGAATAATCCTCAATGAGTTCTATTTCCCCACGTTCAACGGCTCTGCGGATAGCGTAAGCAACGGGCATATTGCTCTCCAAGCCAATATACGTTGTTTCAAGCCATTTAATTAAACCGGCGCCGGCTAACATTTCTTCAATCGCACTGCCGCCATTCATGGTGACAAATAAATCCCCTATCCCCTGGCGTACAATTTCCCGTCCTATAGCCATTGGACGCCGCAAAATATTAAACCCTCCAAAAGCAATGTGTGTACCTGGTGTAATATAACGCTTGACAGCTTCTTCTGCAGACATTACCTTTTCATGAAAATTGAACATAGTAACCTACCCTTTCATATCATTCCTGTCCATCCTGCGGAACAACCGGAGCCTCCTCCCCAATGAGGAGGCTTTCTAACCGAATTTGCCGCCGAGTCTTAGCTAAGAGATCTGCCAAACGTTCTAACATGAACTCCTTCTTGTCCCATTCTTGCCTTAATGTTTGTCGATAACCAGGTACCTTACAAAGAGAGTTTAAGGTTTTTTGCTTGGTTTCCGGGTCGGCCGTGATTTCTTCTAAAAACCGAAAAATATCCTGACAGACTATGATCAACGAGTTATCCAGCCATACTCGGCGCATCATAGCGATATAGAGCTCCTGATTGGGAATAAGATTTTTGCTGGTTTCGCTATCTTGGGAAGAATCCGCTTGCTGATCCAATAATTAAACCTCCAAATCAAAAATAATAGATAGTTTATGATTCCACGCAGAATACTTACGATTGATTTTAGGACCTATACTAATGATGACAAAAGGGATAAAACAATGTAAGATGTAGTAAATATAAGGTAGCAATAATAAATCTAAGGGACAGGAATGATAACATTTGTTTTATGAAGGTGCTATTTATCGTCCTCCCAGTGAAGCGGGAAGTCTTATTCTCCAGCTTACTGTAGGTTGCCGGCATAATGCTTGTACTTTTTGCAGTGTTTATAAAGATAAGCGTTTTCGGATAAAATCTGAGCAAGAAATTGAAGAAATCATTTTAACTGCTTTGGCGTACTATCCTGATGCAGAAAGAATTTTTCTAGCTGATGGAGATGCTCTAACTATAGAAACGTCTATACTTGTAAAGATCCTCGATCAGCTCTATCGGGGTTTCTCGCGTCTTCAAAGAGTAGGAATCTATGGCGGACCAAAAGATATTCAGCGAAAAAGCATAGAGGAACTCAAAGAGCTTAAGGAACATGGTCTAAATATTGTCTATCTTGGAGTAGAAAGCGGAAGCGCCAGAATTCTCAAGGCAGTGCATAAAGGGGTTACACCAGAGGAAATGATCGCTGCCGGCCAAAAAGTGATGGCAAGCGGTTTGTTACTTTCTTGCACTGTAATAATTGGTTTAGGTGGAAAAGCTTATTCTCAGGAACATGCTATAGAAACGGCAAAGGTAGCCAGTGCTATTAATCCCCATTATTTGGCGGGTTTAACTTTAATCATCATGCCGGAAGCGCCCCTTATACGTTCGGTGCAAAAGGGAGAATTAGAACTGCTTTCACCCTTTGAATCCTTAAGTGAAATTAAGACTCTTGTTGAACACTTACAGGTTACTGATTGCATTTTTCGCTGCAATCATCCATCGAATTATTTGCCTCTAAAAGCGACACTACCACAGGATAGGTCGATGCTAATAAGTATAATTGACAAAGTTATTAAAAGCAATCAGAGGGGGCAGTTGCGTTCTGAGGGTTCGAGGGCGCTTTAAGTCAGATGTCAGAGGCTTTCAAGACCCCCACTTCTATAAGTGGGGGTGGGTTCTTCGTAACTTCAGGTGGGGTAGAGTCCCCATCTGAAGCCTCGATGTTCATCGTTGCTGAACGAGTTCACAAAGTGCCAAAGATGAGCAATAAGGAGGTACTTCGGTATCCTCCTCTTATTTTTTTACGATAATCCTAAAAATCCTAAAATGTTTTCTGAAAAAGCTGGGAACAAGGTGGAGACAAGTAAAAGTATGGTCAGAAAAATTAAAACAAAGGTAAAGATCCAGGAGACGACATTGAAAAATTTCTTATTCACATACTCGCCCATGATGCTTTTTTTGCTGGCGATTAGGACCATGAAGATGAGAATGGGGGGTAAAAGAATCCCATTAACGACTTGAGTGGTCAACATGACGTTATACAAGGATAAATTGGGCCATAAGACGATGGTACCTCCCAAAACGATAAGGACTGTATAAAGCCCAAAGAACATAGGGGCTTCTTTATATGATTTACTGACGCCATGTTCAAAGCCGAATGCTTCACAGACGGCGTAAGCGGTGCTTAAAGGAAGGACAAATGCAGCCAACATTGATGCACCGAGCAAACCAAAGCTAAAAAGTAAACTGGCATATTCCCCTGCTAATGGTTTTAAGGCGAGGGCAACATCTTTTGCCGTTTCAATGGGTATCTTGTTAGCGTAGAGCGTTGCGGCCGTGGTCACGATGATAAAGAAGGCAATGAAGCCGGTGAAAAACACCCCAATCAGGACATCCCAGCGCGTATAGCGATAATCCTGGGTGGTAATTCCCTTATCAACCACCGAAGATTGAAGATAGAACTGTCCCCAGGGAGTAATCGTTGTACCAATCATCCCGATGGCCATCAGTAAAAAAGCTGGGGTGCCGGAAAATGTAGGGGTAATTGAGTGGACCAAAACCTCTGACCAGGGCGGTTTGATTATAATTGCAGAAATGACATAACTGAAAAAAGTCAAGCAGAGGAACAGGAAGATTTTCTCCATTTTCCCATAATCCTTCTTAATAACAAGCCACCAAATCAGAGCAACCATTACCGGTACGGAAATATACTTGCTGATCCCAAAAATTTCAAAGCTTGTCGCAATCCCCGAAAACTCGGAAACGGTGGTCCCCAAATTGGCAATCAGGAGGACGCTCATAGCAAAGAACGTCCACTTCACACCGTAATGTTCCCGGATTAAGTCAGAGAGACCACGACCTGTTACGGCTCCGGTGCGTGCGGAGATCTCCTGGGCAATAGCTAAAAGCACAAGGCTGATCAGCAGGATAAAGATGAGGCAATAGCCGTACTTAGCACCGGCTGCGGCATACGTAGCCACTCCGCCGGCATCATTATCAGCAAAAGCCGTAACGATTCCCGGGCCCATCACGGCTAAGAACAAGGCGAATCGTTCTTTCAAGTTCATTCGCTCTGCCCCCCCTTTGCCTGACGGCGCCGGGCGATCAAAGCTAAGCGACTTTCCACCCGTGGGCGTTCGGGCATTAATAACTCCAAAACGTCATCCACGGTGATGATTCCTAAGACTTGGTCTTGAGCATTGACGACTGGAACCGCCAGTAAACCATATTTGTGGATGATGTCAGTCACTTTTTCGTGGTCGTCATAGGGGGATACCTTCACGATTTTGGTGTGCATCATATCTTTTAAAGGAGTTTCAGGGGAAGCAATGATCAGCTCGCGCAGAGAAAGAACCCCTTCGAGGGTTTCGTGTTCGTCAACCACATAAAGATAATAAATGGTTTCTGCTTCGGGAGCTAGCCGTCTTAATTCATCAATGGCTTGTTCAGTGGTAAGCCAGAACGGTAAACCGATATATTCGGTTGTCATAAGGGAACCGGCGGTGTCTTCCTCATACTGCATTAATTCCCGAACATCTTCAGCATCATCAGATTCCATTAAGCGCAGAAGTTCTTCAGACTTGGCGGAGGACAACTCGCCTAAAATATCAGCGGCTTGGTCTGCGGGCATTTCTTCCAGGATATCGGATGCCCTGTCCTCATCCATCTGGGTTATCATTTCAATCTGGGTATCCAATTCCATCTCGGTTAAGGCCTCGATGGCCTGTTGAGAATCAAGGGTATCAAGGAAATTAGCCCTTTGTTTATAGTCCATCTCTTCAATAATATCGGCAATGTCTGCCGGGTGAAGTTGACGCAGTTGTTCTTTTTCTCTGGTAAGCTGCAGTGACGATGTTCGGCTTTCTAAAGGTTTGATATACTGGCAACCCACAAATTTATTTTCGATCCGACTCAGTAAAAACTCAACGCCCAACCTGCGGAATAAACCACGCGCACCGATATCGACAGCAACCAAGACCATAAATTGATGGTCATCGTGGGATACCCAGGACAAGGAAATGTCATTCACGCGCACCAACTTGGAGCCTTCTAAGTCAATAATTTGTTTATCTAACAGCCATTTGCCAATAAACGTTTCATCATCATGCAGCGGGCACGTCAGTAGGGGATCAAAAGCGGTACTTAGACGCAGACCGGTTGAATCCCAAGAAGCGACCCACGAGATGGGAATGAGAGCGAGGATCCCCTTGGCATAGCGAATACCGGTTACTTGGGGCGAGACACTGTCCCAGCGGATAGCCAGGTCATACAAGCGACCAATACGGCGTCCCAAGGCATCCCAGATTGGTTTATTGGATAACTGGCTGAAATAAAATTCTCCGAGAACTTTCAAGTCATTCATTTACTTCCCTCCTTTGAGCGACGGAGTCTGGCGCCTACGGTCAAAATGACTCTGTCCGGTATGAATTGTCGTATGCTTACACGTGTGATCAGGGTTAGGTCCAGAATCCATAAAACCACCTCCTTTAAGTTTGTCTAAAATCTGGAATATAATAATAGGTAAAATAAAAAGACCCCTATTTCAAATAGAAGGTCTATAAACATACGTTATGGACCTCCCTACTCGTTGAGCTTTAGCACTGCATAGCGTAGAGTTTTCTCAGCCACCTTAGATAAAACCTTATGCCGGTAATACCTGTTCTACCCGATTGGCGTCTCTCGACATTTCTGGGCAGTGGCCTATGTTTATGCAGGAGCCTCACCTAACTGAGATTAGAACTCGCACATCTCATTATATGTATAAACACGCAAGTTCGTCAATATTTTTACGAAAAGATTTATTTTAGGCGAATTATTAATCTTAATATCTGTTTTTCTCCCAATTACTTAAGGTGGCTAAAGGCTGGTGAACGGTACGATGTTATGCTTTGCCTTTTTCCTTGTCCCTGTGTTATAATCTAGAATGAATTATTAGACGTGAGTTGAGTATCGAGAGGAGGGTGCTTGAATGGCAAAACACATTCAGACCATAGTGAAAGCAAACCTAAGTGCAAAGGTGAAGACCGGAGGGTGTGGCAAGTGTCAAACCTCTTGCCAATCTGCTTGTAAGACGTCCTGCACGGTTGGGAACCAAGTGTGTGTTAAATAAAATTCGAACATAGGATAGCAGAACCCACCCGCTAGGGTTGGGTTCTGTTCTATTTCTTTGATATTCTAAGTTTGATCTTGTAAGAAAGCGAGGATTTGGATGTTAAATTACTTAAATATTCAAGGATATCCCATCAAGAAGAATGTTCATAGTTATCGCCAAGGAGATTTATTGATTACATATGATGTCAATTCCGGCTCTTTGCATTTGCTGGATCAGGGAACATTCGATCTAATAAAGGCTTGCGAGGATTTACAGGAGGCGGCGAAGGATATTACGCTTGAGGGGATCAACCAGGTTCTTAACCGAGCGGGAAAACAGGCATTTGGGGAAGAAGAAATTTTCGAGATCCTTACTGAAGTAGATGAACTCCGGAGGGAAGGGACGCTTTTTTCCGGAGAGGCGAAAGCTGTGACTCCGAATTACCCGGAAAAACCAATCGTCAAAGCGATTTGCCTACATGTGGCCCATGATTGTAATCTGCGCTGCAAATATTGTTTTGCAGGGACCGGAGCCTTTGGTGGTAACAGGATGCTGATGGACTTTGAGACGGGTAAAAGGGGAATTGACTTTGTTTTAGAGTCATCAGGTCATCGAAATAATTGTGAAGTCGATTTTTTCGGGGGGGAACCGCTCCTTAACTTCAGGTTGGTTAAGGACTTGGTTAATTACGGAAGAAAGGCAGCGGCAGACCAAAACAAAACCGTCAAATTTACCCTGACCACAAACGGCATCCTGCTGGATGAGAAAGTTCAAGCTTATCTTGAGCAAGAGGAGATCAGTGTAGTCTTGAGCTTAGATGGCCGCCCGGAAGTTCATGACCGTATGCGTCCTTACGCTGATGGGCGGGGAAGTTACTCTAAAGTTACCCCTCTAATCAAACAGTTTGCAACTAAACGACCGGAAAGTTCACCCTATGCGGTAGGGACTTATTACTACGTTCGGGGGACGTATACGCATTTTAATTTGGATTTTGATCGGGATGTTTTGCACATGGCGGATTTAGGCATCAATCGGATTTCTATAGAACCGGTTGTCGCCGGCCCGAAGGATGCTTATGCTTTCCAGGAAGGGGATCTGTTTAAGATTCGAGAAGCGTATGATCGTCTTGGGGAAGAACTCGTAGCGCGCCGGGCGCAAGACAAGTCCTTTAATTTCTTTCATTTTAATGTCGCTTTAGATCAGGGACCCTGTTTGATCAAACGGCTTTCCGGATGTGGCGCCGGTCACGAGTATGTGGCGATTTCTCCGGAGGGAGATCTTTATCCATGTCATCAGTTTGTTGGTCAGGTTGAGTATAAAATGGGTTCACTCTATGACAAAAATCCTCATCAACTCAAGGCTGGGTTGGTTCAGGACTTTCGCGCCGCAAATGTCTCTGCCAAATCGTCTTGCCGGGAGTGTTGGGCACGCTTTGCTTGCGGCGGGGGGTGTCATGCGGCTAACGTCTCCTTCACCCAAAAACTGACAGAGGTTTACACAATGGGGTGCGAGCTTCAGAAAAAACGCTTGGAAGTGGCACTCTATGTTAAAATAAAAGAAATTGAACAAAATACACGCGCATTATCATTCGGATTAGTCCCGGATATCCGCTGTTAGCCATTATTATGCTTAGTCCAATTAGGATGATGTTAAGCTTGGCTGGTTTGAGAAAGCATGTTATAATGGTATTTGGTATTATATGGTCAAGGGGGGCGAGCTTCTTGAAGAAAAGGACGCAACGTATTTTTGCAGGAATACTTGCGGTATTGGTTAGTATTGCAATGGTTGGTTCGGGACTTCTGGTGTTTTTCTTTAGAGGAGATGAGACAACTTCCGGCTCTAGTGCATCTGCGTTGGCGGCCAAAGCTGCAGCAGATTACCAAGACCAAAAGCTGCGCCTGGATGCAATGGTTCAGCAGGCAAAGGTAGACCCTGAGAATGTACCCTTGCAAAAAGCCCTGGGAAACGAATATTATAACGCGGGAGTTGCTGCCCAGGATGTTGCACCCGCTGAGGTGCAGGAAAACTTTAAGCGTGCTGCAGAGGTTTATCAGAATGTCATAAAAATAGAAAAAGACGTAAATATTATGGCTGCTTTAGCGACATCCGCTTTTTATAGCGGAGATAATGATCTGGCAGAAAAGAGTTATAAAGAAGCGTTAGAGCTGAAGCCCGATTTCTTTAATGCCTTGGTCAACTATGGTTTTTTCCTTTCCCAAGCAAAGCAAGATTGGGCGGGCGCCCTTAATCAATGGCAAAAGGCCCTGCCTTTAGCTCAGAATAGTTCGGATCAAGAGCTGATTCAAGCGATGATTAGTCAGGCACAAAGCGAACTCCAGCCGAAGGCGGCAACCGATACGTCGACCCCTACGCCACCTTAAATAAGACGACAGAAAAATAAGCAGTCTTGTTCAATTTAAGAAGGGGTTGACTTACTAACAAGTGATAGACTTTCAATACCCCCTCCGTTGTCAATAGCTGCAATAATAGTTTAAGTTGCCGGAATGGAGGAACCAGAAATGCATTTTACGACATTAGCGAGCGGAAGTTCCGGAAACGCAATTCTTGTCGGAGAGGACAAGCGGCATCTTCTTGTGGATTGTGGGATCAGTGGGAAGAGCCTATTACATAACCTCTCTCAGTTAAACATCCTGGATTCAGAAATTGAAGGAATTGTAGTTACGCATGAACATGTGGACCATATCCGTGGAGTGGGTGTGCTCGCTCGCAAACTAAAAATACCAATCTATGCCACAACCGGGCTGTGGGAGGTGATGAACCCTTTACTTGGAAAGCTTGCCGAAAATCAACGCATGGTAGTTCGAGAGTCATTTGTCTGTGCAGGGCTTGATGTCTTGCTCTATCCTACGTCACATGATAGTCGGGAAAGCTACGGATTAAAGGTCTCGCGGCCAAAACGTAAGGATAAGGGGAAAATGGCGGTCGGTATTGCCACGGACAGTGGTATGATTACAGAAGAAATGCACCGTCATTTGAAAGGGTGTGATGCTTTTGTCGTTGAGGCTAACTATGATGATCAGATGCTAAAGAAGGGATCCTATCCGGCGTATCTAAAGAAACGGATTAGGGGACAATACGGGCATCTTGAAAATAAGCAGTTAGCTGAAGGGCTGGCGGTGTGGATGACAGAAAACACCCAACGAATCGTGTTGGCCCATCTTAGTGAAGAAAATAATACTCCGGAAATCGCTTTGACTACGGTGAAGCGTATTCTGAGGGATTCAAATAGATCAAGAGTGCTTATGGATGTGCAAGTGCAGGTGCATGTTGCCCCGCGTCACTCGCCGCATGAACTGATCAGGCTGAAGGAATAATAGTCAGAGGGGGGTTAGTCATGAACGATTATTACGATACAAATAATTATTCGGGTAGAAGAACAGGGTTTTTTTCGACCGTTGCAGTTGCTCTAATTAGTGCTTTACTGGGCGGGGTCATTGCAGTGGCTCTGGTTCCGTCTATATACGGAAATAAACAACAGACGCCTATAAATCAAGTGGTTTTAAATGGTGGGACAACAACTCCCGCCATCGATACGGAAGGGACTACTAATTTTCCTGTCGCTCAGATTGCTAAGACTACAGGGCCAGCGGTTGTCGGAATTGCTAATTTTCGGACCACAGGAACTTTATTCGGTGGAAGTAGTCTCACGGAAGTAGGAAGTGGATCCGGCTTTATCATTGATGCTGAACATGGCTACATAGTTACAAATAATCACGTTGTTGACGGAGCGGAGAAAATTGTTGTCAGTTTAGCAGATGCCCGAAATATTAACGGAAAACTGGTGGGCGCTGATTCTCGTACGGACTTGGCGGTAGTTCAGATAGCGGATACAAAAAACCTCATTGCTACGCAACTTGGAGATTCCTCAAAAATCCAAGTTGGTGAACCGGTGGTAACGATTGGGAACCCTGGAGGAGAAGAATTTGCGCGCTCTGTGACCACAGGGGTTATTTCGGCAACGAATCGGATCTTAGATATTGAGGGAGAAGCAAGTTTTAACCTTATTCAAACTGATGCGGCCATTAATCCTGGAAACAGTGGCGGGCCGCTTGTGAATTACCGGGGTCAAGTTATTGGAATTAATTCCGCTAAGAATCAGGAAGCGGGGTTTGAAGGAATGGGTTTTGCCATCCCGATTTCTGACGCATTGCCGACGATTAAACAATTAATTGAGAAAGGGTATGCAAGCCATCCCGGGCTTAATGTCCACATTGATCCTCGCTATACACCTGAATATGCCAGTCAAAAGGGGTGGCCGACAGGGGCCTATGTTGCCAGGGTGGCAGCAGGCGGTCCAGCTGACAAAGCAGGGATTCGGGCGGGGGATGTTATAACGAAGATTAATGGCCAGGAGATTAAGAACTCTCTGGGCTTAACCCGTGAGTTGTTCAAGTATCAGCCGGGTGACAAGGTTACCGTCACAATTTTCCGGGAGAACAAGACAGTCGACGTTTCAATTGCCTTGGTGGAAATCAAGTCGCAATAAGCGGGAAGGCGCGGAGACGTAATACGGTATTCGGAAAAGGGGGCAGGTGCCTCCTTTTCTGGGGGGCAAAGTTGAACTCTCCTCGGATATGCAGTATTATCCAGGGTAAGGGTAAAATTGGGAGTACCAGGTTCACTTGTGAGAAAGGTTGGTTGGTAGAGGATGGAATACAAGCCCACTTCAAATTTTCTGAAGAACATTATTAGCGAGGATCTAAAATCAGGTAAAGTTGATCATGTTATCACGCGTTTTCCGCCGGAGCCCAATGGCTATTTACATATTGGACATGCTAAATCGATCATTCTCAACTTTGAACTTGCGGATGAATATAAGGGAAAGACCTATCTGCGCTTTGATGATACAAATCCGGTTAAAGAAGACACGGAATACGTGGAATCCATTAAGGAAGATGTCTTGTGGCTGGGATATGAATGGGATGGATTATTCTTTGCCTCAGATTATTTTGAAGAAATGTACAACCGCGCAGTTCTACTCATTAAAAAGGGTAAAGCTTATGTCTGTGATTCCAGTGCGGAGGAAATACGGAAAATGCGGGGTTCGTTGACAGAAACCGGCAAGGGGAGCCCATCACGCGATCGGACGGTTGAAGAAAACCTGGCGTTGTTTGAGCGCATGCGTCAAGGGGAATTCAAAGACGGGGAAAAGGTATTGCGAGCCAAAATTGACATGGCTTCGCCAAATATTAATATGAGGGATCCGGTCATTTATCGGATTGCGCATGCGACGCATCACAATACCGGCGACAATTGGTGTATCTATCCAATGTATGATTTTGCGCATCCTTTAGAAGATGCGATCGAAGGGATCACTCATTCGATCTGTACCTTGGAATTTGAGGATCATCGACCCTTGTATGACTGGGTTATCCGGGAATGTGAGACGGAGAAGGTTCCTCACCAATATGAATTTGCTCGGTTAAATATCACGAATACGGTCATGAGCAAACGGATGCTTAAACAACTGGTTGACGGGCACTTCGTCGACGGCTGGGATGATCCCCGGATGCCAACCATTTCGGGACTAAGGCGCCGAGGATATACGGCGGAGGCTATCCGGGCCTTCGCCTGGGAAATAGGGGTGGCCAAAGCCGATAGTACAGTCGACATGAAGATGCTCGAGCATTTTATTCGAGAAGATCTGAAACTGAAAGCGCCGCGAACGATGGCCGTAATAAAACCGCTCAAGGTGGTTATAACGAACTATTCCGAAGATCAGGCAGAGATGTTGGAGGCCGAAAACAACCCGGAAAATCCGGATATGGGTACCCGGCAGGTTCCTTTTTCCCGGGAAATATATATTGAGCAAGACGACTTTACGGAGAATCCGCCGGCTAAATATCATAGGCTCTTCCCTGGAAATGAAGTACGGTTGAAAAACGCTTATTTTATTAAATGTAATGATACAGTAAAAGATGAGTTCGGTAATGTTGTCGAATTGCATTGTACGTATGATCCGGAAACCAAGAGCGGGGCGGGTTTTACAGGCAGAAAAGTTAAAGGGACGATTCACTGGGTCGATGCCTTACGGGCCATACCTGCAGAGTTTAGATTATACGAAGCGTTAATTGTGGATAAAGAGGCGGAGGAGGGGGTGTCTTTTTTGGATCACCTTAATCCCAAGTCTTTGGAGATCGTTCATGGTTTCGTAGAGCCAAACATGAAAGAAGCAAAGCCTCAGGACAAATTCCAATTTGTGAGACACGGCTACTTTAACGTCGATCCGATAGATTCTATACAAGGCAAGCAGCTTGTCTTTAATCGGATAGTATCTTTGAAGAATACTTATGAATTGCCGAAGCGTTAGACATAAAAAAGTAGAAAGATCCACCATTTAAGCGGTGGATCTTTCTACTGTGCAGGGCGGAGTTTCTTACAGTTGGGAAACCAGGAGTAATTTCCCTCAGCGTATAAAAAGAGGTATAATATTATTGTTGAACATATCAGAGCATGGTATTCCCACTTAATTATATACGGAAGCTAAGGAAGGTGCTGTGGGATCCTTTCAGGGATGAGGAGAATATAAATTTTTTATATTTTTCTAGAACCGCAGGTTATTTTACTTAATATGGAGAAATAGATAACCGCAGGTTTTATGTGCATTAAGAAAGGGGGGGAAGACCATGGTAGAATTCTTATCTCAATATCGCAATTTTGGGTTGCGGAGTGCTATCGATATCGTCGTGGTGGCAGTGGTCTTCTACCAATTCTACATGCTCATCAAACGTACGCGTGCTGTGCAATTGGTTAAGGGTGTGATGGTTCTTCTGATCGCCTTTCTACTAGCCAAATATTTTGAGCTTGTTTCAATTAGTTGGTTGTTGAATACACTGTTCCAGATGTTTGTTATAGCGATACCTGTAGTTTTTCAACCTGAGCTCAGAAAAGCGCTGGAGCAACTGGGGAGGGGGAGCTTTTTTACCCGTCATCCTATAGTACCGGGTGTGGATAATCTGGCACAAGTCGCGGAAGAGTTAGTACGTTGCTCGCAAGTCCTTTCCAAGAACCGCATCGGAGCGTTGATTGTAATCGAACGGAAAACTGGAGTTCAAGATTTTGTGGAAACCGGGATTAAAATTGACGGGGTGGTTTCTTCGGAATTTTTGGTCAATATATTTATTCCTAATACCCCGCTGCATGATGGTGCTGTGATTGTTCGGGGAGATCGTGTGGCTGCAGCAGGCTGCTTTCTCCCGTTATCCGAAAATCCGAATATCCAAAAGGAATTGGGGACACGCCATCGGGCAGCTATCGGCTTAACGGAAATTACCGATGCTTTGGTTATTGTTGTCTCGGAGGAAACGGGAGCTATTTCCGTTGGGATTGATGGGGTGCTTACGCGTTTTATGGATGAGAAAATGTTACGGGAATTGTTGTTGAGGGAGCTCGAAATCAAGAGCATCTCTTCATCCGCCATTCCGTTTTGGAGGAGGTAGCCCATGCCAAACATATTTCGGCGTAACCTCGGAGTCAAGGTAGTTTCGTTCTTATTTGCGATCCTCTTGTGGCTTTTTGTCATGAATCAGGGAACACCCGATAAGCTAATCCCTGAACAGACCCTTACAATACCACTTGTAGCCAGCGGATTGCCTCAAAATATGGTAGTTATGACGCAGCTCCCTTTGGTCCGTGTTCGTTTGCAGGGGATCAACCCCAGTGCCAATATTAAGGATATCTATGCTCAGATTGATCTTTCTGCAGGGACACCAGGGGAACGCAGCTATCGTATTGATATTAAAGCTCCTGTGGGAACAAATGTGGTGGATGTTCAGCCACTGAACATTACATTAATATTGGAAAATGTCCAAGAGAAGACGGTCCCGGTTAAGGTCGTTGTCACGGGTGTTCCCGCGGACGGGTATCAGTGGGGGACCACCTTTGTTAAACCCTCAGCGGTTAATGTTCGTGGGCCGAGTTCCATTCTTAGCACGCTGACCAATGTGACTGTGGAAATCAGTGCAACGGGGGCTAATGAAACAATTCAAATTTCTCGGCCTGTGAGTTTTCGTGATAAAGAGGATAAACTCATTTACGGACCAAATCCGAGCGTCGATATTTTAAGCGCTTTTCCGAGTACTGTGGATGTGATTGTTCCTGTTGTGACAAAGGGGCTTTCTTCCAAGATTGTTCCATTGAGAGTAACGAGTAGTGGGACACCTGCCCAAGGAAAGATCCTGCGCTCCTTAATTCCCTCTCCAACCAGCGTACAGGTTACAGGGAGCTCTCAGGCCTTAAAAGGATTTGATTCTTTGAGTCTGGGTCCGGTGGATATTTCAAATCTGACGGAAGATAAAGTATTCCAGATTCCAATCGAGCAAGTAGCTTTACCTCAGGGGGTTTCATTATATGCAGGGACTACCTTGAGTATTGTTGCACAAATTGGACCAGGAATTATTCAAAAGGGGATCTCCGGCGTAGCGGTTCAAATTCGTAATCTTGGGACAGATCTTGAGCCAGACCAATCGATTACCCCCATTGACATAGTAGTGGAGGGTCTGCCGGATATCTTGCAAGATTTAACAGCGGACCAGATTCAACTCTGGGTTGACGCCACCGGCCAGGCAGCAGGGACTTATACCAATACGAAAGTTTACTGGCAGCTTCCTCCGGGTGTAACATTGCAGGCAACCCCGCAAGTGGACTATAGTCTCAAAGCTAAAGGGTAATAGGAAGAAAATTTGAACATATGCAAGGGAGCGGATCAATATATTAGAGAAGTAAGGAGGGAACTGACTTGGGCCGACTCTTTGGAACTGATGGGGTACGCGGTGTAGCCAACAGCCAGCTGACACCGAGTCTCGCTTTTCGCCTTGGGCAAGCGGGGGCTTACGTCTTGAGCAAGGAGCATCCACACCCTCGAATTGTGATCGGTAAAGATACCCGGATCTCAGGGGATATGCTTGAAGCGGCACTTATCGCCGGAATTTGCTCGGTTGGAGCGGACGTTTTGCGGGTGGGGGTCTTACCAACACCAGGAATTGCCCTTTTAACGCGAACCCTTAATGTTAGTGCAGGGGTAGTGATTTCGGCGTCCCATAACCCTGTCCAGGATAACGGAATTAAATTTTTTGATTCGACAGGGTATAAATTACCCGATGAGATCGAAAATCAAATCGAAAATATTGTTTTAAGCGAGGAAAAGCCTTGGGAGGTCCCGATTGGCGGCGAGGTCGGACGTGTGATTGAAATCAACGATGCGGGGCGCCGCTATATGGATTTCCTAAAAGGTACGGTGGGACGTCTGGATGGAATCAAGGTCGTTTTGGATTGTGCCAACGGTGCGGCAGCCTATGTAGGCCCCATCGTCTTGCAGGAAGTTGGAGTTGAGGTAACCCCCATTTGTAATACACCGGATGGCGTAAACATCAATGACAGCTGCGGGTCGACCCACCCGGAACAGTTACAACGGGCGGTCTTGGAACACGGCGCAGATCTGGGACTAGCAGTGGACGGAGATGCCGACCGTCTCATTGTGGTGGATGAACAAGGAAACGTCTTAGACGGGGATTATATCATGGTTATATGTGCATTAGCTCAAAAGGCGAACGAAACCTTAGCCCAAAACGCGATCGTTGTTACAGTTATGAGTAACCTTGGTTTACATCTTGCCCTAAAAGGGGCAGGTATGACGGTCTATGAAACGCAAGTTGGGGACCGCTATGTCATGGAAGAATTGCTTAGGACTGGAGCGAAGCTTGGCGGGGAGCAGTCCGGGCATATTATTTTCTTAGACCAAAATACAACCGGGGATGGCTTATTGACCGCCCTGCATTTACTTAGGGTTATCAAGGAACGACAAATTCCACTCTCTCAACTCGCTTCTCAAATGCGGCGCTTACCTCAGGTACTCCTCAATGCTACGGTTCAACACAAGGAACGTTTAATGCAGGACGAGAGGGTGCTTGTAAAGGTAAAAGAAGCAAAACAAGCTCTCGGCAGCCAAGGCAGAGTGTTAGTACGTCCCTCCGGGACTGAGCCGCTGATTCGAGTGATGGTGGAAGGCCCTGATCAACATCAATTGAAGGAACTTGCTCAGGGAGTTATTGACATCATTAGGCAGTGCGACGAATAGAATATATCATTGGATCTTGTTTAGATTTCGCGTATAATGGTTTATGTGCCATAGTATGCAAGGCGATTCACGTTCGAAAAGGCAAGTGGCACATGGACTATCTGCGTTTGATCCCGAAATGATTCATAGCTGGGTACAGGTTACCAGGGAGAAAGAAGGTGAGGTCGCAAAAAGAATAAGGATAAGGGAATAAAAGGTATGATATTCTACAAACTGGACGGTTGGATCATATGGGCAAGAATAATTAAGCGCCAGGGCCTTAGAGGTGTGAAAGTTTAAGGTCGACGAGGAAGAGGGTTATCGAACGTTTCGGCGGATCCCTCTCGGTGGCTTGTCACCGTAAAGCTTGCTTAAAACCGAGGAGTAATTTTCGGGACAATGAGTAAGCTGGCAAGACAAGGGGATGGTATATTCAAATTTGGCACCCTTGCCGGTGTTGCCTGGAATCTGAATCAACCAAGTCGTCTGGGTCAGGACGGCTTTTGTTTTTTGTTTATACTCTAGATGGAGCCAGGGTTGTGTGGGAGATGAATTTTGAATAAACCGTTTATTTGGAGAGGAGAGAAACACTGATGTGTGGAATTGTCGGGTATATTGGGGAACGGGTTGCTATTCCCGTTTTGGTCAATGGCTTAAAAAAGCTGGAGTATCGGGGGTATGATTCGGCCGGTGTAGCGGTCTTAGAGCTTGAGAAAATCGTGGTATCCAAAAGTGTGGGTAAATTAGTGGCCCTGGAAGAGGAACTTGGGGAGGATTATTCCCAGTCTTGCATAGGGATCGGACATACCCGGTGGGCGACACATGGCCGTCCGTCTTTCGTCAATGCTCATCCCCATAGCGACTGCAATCAGGACTTTTTAGTAGTGCATAATGGAATCATCGAGAATTATCTGGAATTAAAAGATAGACTGATCGAAAAAGGACACCAGTTTGCTTCTGAAACTGACACAGAAGTTTTAGCTCACTTAGTTGAGGACTTTTATGAAGGAGACATTGAAGAGGCTGTCCGAAAAGTCTTGGAGACGGTTCAGGGATCTTATGCCATGGTTATCTTAAGCCTCAAAGATCCTGATAAGCTGGTTGCTGCCCGTAAAGACAGTCCGATGGTAGTGGGGCTCGGAGATGGGGAGTTCTTTGTGGCCAGTGACATCACGGCTATTTTAAGCTATACACGAAAAGTCTATATCTTAGATGATGGGGAAATGGTGGTTGTCACTAAAGAGGGGGTAAGGGTTACAGACAGCCAAGGAAATCTTCTTGCCAAAGAAGTCTATGATGTGAAGTGGGATGCAGTAGCCGCAGAAAAAGGCGGGTACGAGCATTTCATGCTCAAGGAAATTCATGAGCAGCCTAAAGCCCTGCGGGATACGATGCTGGGTCGTTTGGAAGAGGAAAGAGTCGTTTTCCAGGAAGTAGATTTAACCTTCGAAGAACTTGCGCAAATCAACAAGGTTTATATAGTTGCTTGTGGTACGGCATGGCATGCCGGACTGGTCGGGAAGACCTTGATCGAGCGTTGGGCACATCTGCCGGTTGAAGTGGATATTGCCTCCGAGTTTCGTTATCGCGCCCCGATTATTGACAAGCATACCCTGGTTGTGGTGATCAGTCAGTCAGGAGAAACAGCAGATACTCTAGCGGCTCTGCGGGAAGCCAAAAAGCGCGGCGCGCGTGTGGTTGCGGTAACGAATGTAGTTGGCAGCACGGTGTCCCGGGAAGCCCATGATGTGATCTTTACATGGGCAGGCCCAGAAATCGCGGTCGCTTCAACGAAAGCCTACACAACTCAGCTGGAAGGAATGGTCTTGCTGGGACTCTATCTTGCTCAGGTCAAAAGGATTTTACCACAGGAAAAAATCAAAGGGATTATCACTGCTTTGAAAAAGATTCCTGCGCAGGCTCAGGAGATTCTGGCGCAAGAGAGTCTGATCAAAGAGTTAGCTCAGTCATTTGTCAAGGTGGAAGACGCCTTCTTCCTTGGTCGCTCATTGGATTGGGCAGTCGCTATGGAAGGGGCCTTAAAGCTTAAGGAGATTTCCTATATCCATGCTGAAGCCTATGCCGCAGGGGAATTAAAACACGGTACCTTAGCGCTCGTCACGGAGGATACACCCGTCATTGCTCTGGCAACTCAACGGGATGTCTATGATAAAACCATCTCGAACGTCAAAGAAGTAAAAGCGCGGGATGCGCGCGTGATCGGGCTTACGTATAAAGGAAACACCAGTATGGCAAAGTCCGTCGATCATATGATCTATATTCCTGAGACCATAGATGAGCTTGCGCCGCTTCTCACAGTTATACCACTCCAGCTATTGTCGTATTATGTATCTGTTGCCAGAGGGTGCGACGTTGATAAACCGAGGAATTTGGCGAAGAGTGTGACGGTGGAGTAGGGAGTGGATTTCCAATAAACCTTTTGTAGTTGTGTAAAAAAGCTTGGATAATATTAATAAAGTTTGTACATTTGTAAAAAAGTTTGTACAGAAAGATAAAAAAGATTGTACAGAACCACCTCTTCTGATATAATATTGGCAGAGGTGGTTTTTTATGGCAAAGAGAAATAGAGCCGGTATAAATAGGGGTAATGAAGATAATTACTCTTTAATCCCTCGTGGGAAAGCCTACAAGCCATTTATTATGATTCAGGATGTTCCATCTCTGGGGCGGTCTTCGAGGCCTCGTGGTATTAAAACCGGAAGGCAGCATGATTTCCTTTCGGATCTTGAACGGAATTACTTTATGATTTTGGAATTTATGGATAATGTGGTGGATATCAGAGAACAGTTTCCTTTGGAAGCAAAGGAAACACTGTTGATTGCAGAGGAGTTGGGGATTAAGCATCCGGCAAATCCCACTACCAAAGAAGCTATTACGATGACATCAGATTTTTGCATAACTCTTGGAGATGGAAACTCTCTACGTGATATTATCCGCACGACAAAGTATAAAAAGGATCTTGTTGAGCGCAGAGTCATTGAGAAATTTACGATTGAAAAAACTTATTGGGAACGGCAGGGCCTTGACTGGGGAATCGTCACGGAGGAAGAAGTGGATAAGAACTATAGTCAGAATGTATCGGATATCCTTGATTATTATGATTTGAATGATAATGAAGCTTTTAGAGATATCAGCTTCGAAGAAAGAGATGATATTATTATTGCCTTTCTCCAAAGGCTAATTGATTCTCCTAAAACTGTCAGACAGATTTCATCGTTATTTGAGAAGGATTTACATTTGGAAAAGGGCACAGGAATAGCGTTATTCAAGCATCTTATCGCCAAAAAATATATTAGTATCGATTTGTTTGCTCCTTTGCGTTTGGATAAACACTTGCGGGTCGAGTTATTGGTTAAGGCAAGAGAGATAGGAGAAATAGTATCGTGATAAGCTTAAATACTGTTTATCAATTTGTAGATGATAATGAGCGTATACGGATCATACATATTGCCCGTGATAATGACCTTTGTGCATATGTAAATCTTGAAAGTAGTCTTAGTACACCAATAATTGAGATGATTTCTGTTATCGAAAAAAAAATTGACAACAATAATCTCGTCGAAGTATTTGATCCATATATTAAAATCAAATCTGATAACGATCTATCGGAAATAGAAATTCGAAAAAGGGACGAAGCTTGGCAGATTATTGAAAAATACTGGGAATCCCGTAAGAATGATATTCTCCGTAAGAAGACAAGAATGCAGGTCTTTCAGGAAATTGCAGAAATTGAGAGAATTCAGTTAATGGCAGTCAGAAGGATCTTTAGTCGCTTCTGGCAGAGAGGTATGACCCGAAACGCCCTTCTGCCGGATTATTCAAAGTCGGGTGGGAAAGGTAAAGAGAAAAACGTTAAAGAGAATAAGATGGGGCGCCGCCGTGTTTATAGTGAGGATGATTCGGAAGGCATTGTAGTGACTGATGTAGTCAAGAAACACTTCGAAATTGCAACCAATAAATATTGGCGTACGAGTCAGAAAAAATCCCTGATACAGGTTTATCGTCTGATGCTGGCAGATTTTTATTCTATTACTGTACGTAAAAATAAGGAGATCGAAAAAATCATTCGCGGCTCTGATTCTATACCCACGTTTCAGCAGTATTATTATTGGTTTAAGAAAAATGAAAATGTTACTTTAGATATCAAGTCACGGTATGGAGAAAAAGAGTTCGAGTTGAAGCATCGTCCGATTCTGGGAAGTTCAACGTTAGAAGCGCCAGGGCCTGGCTTTAGATTTCAAATAGATGCGACGACGGCTGATATTTATATCGTTAGTGAAATTGACCGTAGTCAGGTTATTGGAAGACCAACGGTTTACATTATTATTGATGTATTTTCACGGATGATAACCGGTGTCTATGCCGGACTTGAATCCCCATCCTGGAACGGAGCAATGATGGTTTTAGATTCCATGGTTGCAGATAAAGTGGAGCTCTGTAAAAAATACAATATCAATATTGAACCGGAGGATTGGCCGTGTTCATATGTGCCTGAGGCAATTATTGCCGACCGGGGTGAAATGGAAGGCTATGGCGTTAAAAACCTGATAAATAACCTGAACATTACCATCGAGAATACTTCACCCTATCGTGGAGATTACAAAGGTATCGTTGAGCGGTTCTTCCGAACGATTAATGAGCGCATTGAAAGCTTTCTTCCCGGTGCAATCATGAAGGATTACCGAAAACGTGGAGATCCGGATTATCGACTGGAAGCTAAGCTGACCTTGAAGGAAATAACCGAAATAGTGCTCAGATCAGTTTTGTTACACAATATTCGGGAGATTGAGAAATATCCTTTAACCCCCGAGATGATCAGGGATGAAGTACCGCCCACCCCTCTGGACTTGTGGAATTGGGGGATAGAGAACAAAAAAGGAACCCTTCGCAAGATCGACCGGAATCGTTTCCGGATGAATATTCTGCCGAGAGGTAAAGCAACAATTAGCAGGGGAGCAGTTGTCTTTCGCAATCTTTATTACGGGGCTTCTGAATTATTGGATGAGATTCTCTACAAACACTTGAAGTTGAAGAGCGTTGACATTGTTTATGATACGAGAAACATAGATCATATCTACTGGCTTAAGGAAGATGGGATAAGCTATATCACGTTTAATCTTCTTGAAAGAAGCCGTGATTTCCATGGAATATTCCTGGAGGATGTTCTTTCTGCCAACAATAAGGCTGCCAAGCTTCGCCAGGCAGCCAGGAAATCCCAGCTGCAACAAGAAACCGAACTGGATCAGACGATTATGAGAATTGCTAAAGAGTCAACGAAAAAGACAAATAAAGCAATAGATGCGACAGTATCCAAGGCAAAGAGACTTAAGGATATAGGCTCGAATAGAGCTGCGGAGAAAGAACGGAATCGTAAGGAAGAAGCATTCACACCGGACGTAGACAAAAAAGATGTTCCCTCACCAATTATTACGTTCCCGGATGTAAAACCGCAAAATACTTCGCAAAATGAATCTGTAGCAGAAACGTCGGACTTTAATTCCAGGATGATGGAAAAAATCAAACTGCGCAAGGAGAAATTAAGGCATGACAAGAATGAAACCTAATGACGACCTGTATCGGTTTGAAATTGCGGTGTACAAAGAACAAAAGATCAGTGATTACGTCGGAAATCCTTTGATAGAGGCTCTCCCGTCTATTCTTGAAAGTGAAGATGAGGTTATTGACGCCTTTTATAATTTTCCTTTCATCAGTGATGTAGAAAAGAGGCTTAGTCCAAGGCTAAAGTCGCATTTATTATGGAGAGTGAAAAGCTTTCTCCAGCCCTTACCTGCTCACATCCGCTTGGAATCAATCGTTTCTACTCTGATTCGGAATTCGTATAAATCTAGGAATCCGTTAGATGCCCAATACAAGCGAAAAATGCAAGTGCTTAATCAAATTAAGAATCTTGACGAGTGTACAATTAACGATATTGAAACTGCCTATCAAGGTTTTAGCACGACTGCAGAATGCGCCATAATCAATGGTGTCTCGGGTGCTGGAAAAACAACGGCAATGAACCGGACGTTACACCTGTATCCGCAGGTGATACGTCATGAATCCTATCAAGGGAAGCCATTGACAAGAACTCAGATTGTCTGGTTGATGGTGGATTGTCCCTTTGATGGAAACTTTGCGACTTTATGCCGATCCATTTTCAAAGAAATTGATAGATTAACCGGTGAACGCTGGCTGGAGAAGTATGGATATCTAACTCGCTCAACTTCAACAATGGTGATGCATTTGACGACTCTTCTGACTAACTACAATGTTGGCGTTCTTGTTATAGACGAAATTCAGCACCTCAGTAAGCTAAAGGGTGAGGCAGTTGACATGCTCGACTTCTTTGTTACGCTAACCAATATGTTTTCAGTTCCAATAATCTTCATCGGGACAAGTAAAGCCAGAAGCCTGTTTCAGACAAATTTCAGACTTGCTCGGAGAGTTCAATCTGGTGGTTACATCGAAATGGGACCCTTGAAAAGGGGGAGCGTTGAATGGGATACACTGCTTGAATCTTTGTGGGAATTCAATGTACTTAATGAAGAAACTGAACTAGAGGAAAAGATGCGCGAAGTGTTTTATGACGAATGCCAGGGCGTCATTTCGATTGCGGTTATGCTCTTTATGTGTTCCCAAAGTCGTGCCCTATTGAACCACATGAAAAAGCTGACACCTGCAATTATCAAGGAAACTGCCGTTAATGACTTGAAGTTTACTCAGCCAATGATTACTGCACTTCGATCTGGTAATCCACTGAAAATCGCTAAATTTGACGACATTCGAATCGATGAAGAGGATGTCTGGAAAAACCTTCAGCATGATATTGACATGGAAGAACGTGTCAATGACGCCATAGCAGCGAAAAAGAGAGATATGAAGTCAAGAAGGCAGAATTCTCATGATACTCTCTACTTCAGTATTTGTGCTTCTAATCTCTTTCCGAATCTGGGACAGGACGAGATCAGAAAGATACTCGCGACAGTAATTGAAAGTTGTGAGATTACTACTCCTGAAGATGAATTGAAGATGCTAGTGATGGAACGAATTTTTGCCGAGAATCAGAAAAAGCTGCAGAAAAAGAAAACTGAAAGAGTTGTCCCCATCAAGAACAGTAATCTCCTGACTATATATGATGAGGCAATCAGTAAGAAGGAACATCCCTATGAAATGCTGAAAAAGAAAGGCTATATCAAGAATCCTTTTGAGGAGTTTAGGAAAGCGGAGTGATAAGATGCTATCTTTCTTTACAGATCCCTATCCGGATGAGTTGTTATACTCTGTTTTCGCAAGGTACCATTTCTACTCCGGAAATATTGATTTGAAGGATACTCTAACTGAATTATTCGGAGCGAATTCTGCTCTCCCCAGTTTTGAGATAGGCAGCCATCTCGGATTCCTTTGTAATGCACTCGGCGGAAGCTACTCTCCTGAGCGTCTGATACATGAGCATACTCTATTTCCCCTCTATGCACCTTTCTTGCCGGATAATCGCAAGGGAGAATTACTAAAAGAAATTACATCCTCAGATGGAAAAGGTATTTATACGAAGCTGGGAATCGTTGCAGGAAGTATCTGCAAAAAGGATAGCATCTATTACTGTTCGGCCTGTGCCAGGGCAGAAATGGAAAGACTGGGAGAGGCATATGTCCAGAGGGGAGCACCAGCTTCAAGGTGTGTTAATGTGTCTACATCATGGGCGATTTTTGAAAAAGTATACAGTTAAGAGACACGAAAACAGTCGTGTTGAATATACTCGGCTTGATGGTTCTTTACTTGATTTATCGGACAGATGTTTAAATCAGGGGAAATATCAGGGGCGGTATCTGGATAAGTATCAGGATCAGCTACTTCGGACTTCAAAAGCGGCGTATTATTTGCTTTCCAATGATCTTAAACATATTAGCAAAGCGGATGTTCTGCTTCGATATAAGAACTTGCTCTATGAAAAGGACCTTGCCACAAACAGGCTTCGAATCAAACAGGATGAACTACATGAAATGGTAGTTGGCTATTATGGAACTGAACTGTTTGAAATTCTGGAATCGGACATCGACAAGAATGATGAGTATAACTGGCTAAGAGTAGCCACTCGTGGCGTCACCAGAACAGTTCATCCGTTGAGGCATATACTTTTAATATTATTCTTGACTAGCGATATGGATATTTTCTTTAAGGGAATACGGGAAGCATACAATCCGTTTGGAAAAGGCCCTTGGCTGTGTCTAAATAAGGCTTCTGATCACTACGAACAAGATGTTGTAACCCAGCTGACTGTTACCGCTGACTATAAAACACGGGAGCCAGTGGGGACTTTTGTCTGTGAATGCGGATATATATATTCACGAAAAGGGCCGGACAAATCAGAAAATGACAGATATCAAAAAGGTAGGGTCAAAGCTTTTGGACTCGTCTGGGAAGATAAACTGAAGACACTTTTAAGTGAGCATCGCCATAGTTATCACGGAATGGCGCGCCAATTGGGCTGCGATATAAAAACCATCCATAAATATGAAGCGATATTAGCGGAGCAGGATTCCATTAATACTAATGCCGATAAATCGAGCCAAAAGATGTCGGTAAGCGCTTTGAATAAAGTGTATAGAGAAAGACTGCTTCACGTAATAAAAGAATACCCAGAACTCTCTAGAACGGAGATACGAAGTCAGTACCAAAAAGAGTATGATTTTCTATACCGTCATGACAGGGAATGGCTTTTTGAAATGCTTCCGACAGGAAAGCCAACTAAAGGCGGCAAAGGATATGTCGATTGGGATCAACGTGATCTTGAAGTATTGTTGCAGCTTCAGAAAGCTCAGATGGATCTATTGAACAGAGCAAAACCAATTCGCATTAGTAAAACTTCATTAGGAAAAGCAATCGCCAATCTCTCACTGCTCGAAAAACACTTGCATAAGCTTCCCTACTGTACTGAGTTTATTGATAAGGTTTCGGAAACAAAATGGCAGTTCCAGCTGAGAAGGTGTCAAATCACAGTCCGTAGGATGCGTGAGGAAGGGTTACCGTTGCTTGAATGGAGAATACAACGTGAGGCTGGTTTGAGTAAAGAAGATTATGAGTTGATAAAGGGCGAGCTTATTTAACGTGGCTCGAACAGATTGTATTTGCACATTGATTTCTCCAATAGAAATATCCAATTAAACAAGCCATAGTTTTATATACTGCTTCAATCTTCCGGTGCTCTGTTTCGTGACAGCATTTCTTATGCCGGGTGCAGGAAATTGCATTATGGTGTGGAATATGGAACTAGGAGAGCATTAATAACACTGCGTGGTAGAAAAGTACATGATTATATGGATGGACATTGATTCGTTTAGGGTGTAAAGGAAATTGTATGAAAAAACAAATTAAAGATATACCGCGATTTGCACGTCCACGTGAAAAACTATTGGAACGAGGAGTGGAAGCACTAAACGATGCTGAATTATTAATGGCTATTCTCGGTCGCGGTGTTAGCGGGCATGATGTGCAGAATATTGCGCAAAATGTTTTAACATCATTAGAAAAATCAAAAGGAAAATTTGATGTTGATATTTTATGCGGAATTCCTGGAGTTGGTGAAGCCAAAGCGGCGCAGTTGGTTGCAATGGCTGAATTTATGCGTCGTCGATTAATTGTAACCGATGATATTATTATTAATAATGTGGAAGATATTGTCGCCTTATTACCAGATTTACGCGGTAAAAAGCAGGAGCGATTTGTCGCTATAACTATGACTGGTGCCCGGCGAATTATTGCTATACGGACAATTTTTATTGGTACTGTTGATGAGTGCTTTGTTCATCCGCGCGAAGTATTCGCTGAAGCAATGACTGACCGAGCTGCAGGGATTATTGTTGCTCATAATCATCCGCAGGATGACCCACAGCCGAGTGACGAGGATATCGTGCTGACTAACCGATTAGTAGCTGTCGGCAAAATTCTTGGAATAGAGTTTATCGACCATATCATAGTCGGTCGACGTGGCTATTTTAGCTGGCAACAAATGGGTATGCTATAGAAAGAGGTTTAGCTATGGAATTAAACAGCTACGAAGTGCAAGACATAATTGAAAAATTACAGAAGGGCGAAACTCTGCCAGATGATTATAAGTATAAGTTGTTTCCGACCAAACAAAAAGAGTATGAGTTGGTGTACGGCGGAAAGATGCGTAAGGAAGATATATTAGCTAATGAAGACGGCGTATTTCCAGTGCCGCTACAAGTAGATAGAGTTTATAATGGTGATCTTGAAGTATTTGCCGATGGTTGGCGTAATATGATTGTGTTTGGCGATAATTTGCAATTTCTAAAAACAGTTTATCAGGATGAAGACCCGCTGATAAAAGGACGCGTAAAAGGCCGGGTGAAACTGATTTATATTGATCCACCGTTTGGTACTGGAGATGAATATGATGGTGCAAATGGTCAGTCGTGCTATTCGGCCAAGGCCAAGGGTGCTGAATTTGTCGAATTTATAAGACGACGGTTGTATGTTGCCCGTGAAATATTAGCGGATGATGGTTGTATTTTTGTTCGGTTGGACTACCATTTCGGGCATTATTTGAAAGTTCTAATGGATGAGATATTTGGTAAAGAGAACTTTCGTAACGAGATAGTTATCAACCGAGAGAAGCGTCTACTTCGCAAATTAACCAGATTCAATCATGCAACGGAGTCGATTTTTTTCTATACCAAATCATCTAAATACTATTTTAATGATGTTGAAACACTAAGAAAATGTAACTATTGTGGACAAGCTAAACAGCCGCGCTGGGAAGATTTAACATCTCCAGGCTTGAGGAACCCACCAGAGCGCACAATTTTCGGAAATACATATCTACCTCGTCGCGGAAGGCATTTTACATATAGTCAGGTAAAAATTGACGAATTTGATACCCAAGGGCGTTTGAGAATTAATCCTGAAATGAGTTTTTACAACCTTAATGGAGACAAGATTGAAGGTCGTCCTGAATATTTACAAACTGAAGAAACCCCTATTGATAATAATTGGACGGACATCAAAGGATATTCCTATTCTCAAGATTATCCAACAGAAAATAGTGAGGAATTGCTTGAGCGCATAATTACTTGCTGTACGAAAGAGGGAGATCTCGTAATAGATTTTTTCAGTGGTTCTGGAACAACTGCGGCTGTTGCTGAAAAATTAGGGCGAAGGTGGATTACTTGCGATATTGGAAAATTGGCGCATTATACTGTTCAGAAACGGATTTATAATATCGAAGGCAGTAAAAATATTGAAAATATTAAAAAGAAATACAAGAAAAAGGCACGGAGTTTTATCACCGTTAATACTGGCAAGTATGATTTGGAAAAGGTTATTAATCTGGAGCAACGCAAATACAAAGCTTTTGTTCTGAACTTGTTCGAAGCTAACGCAGTGGCGCAAAAAATCAAAGGGTTTAAAATTGATGGCTGCCGGAAGGATGGCGGTTATTGTCATGTATTTCCCTATTGGGAACATAAAAACACCAGCATTGATGAGCAATATATAGAAAATATCCACGCGAATATCGGCGAACAGGCTGGTGATAGTTTTTATATCATTGCCCCAGCAACGAAAGTGGCGATGTTTGAAGATTATTTGGATATTGGGGAAACTCGCTACTATTTGCTAAAAGTGCCATATCATGTAATCAATGAACTTCATAAAGAAAAATTTAAGTCATTTCGTCAGCCGCAATCAAAAAGCGGTGTCAATGCACTTGATAATGCTGTCGGATTTCATTTTATGCGGCAGCCGAAGGTAAAATCAATATTGACGATAAATGATAATGATGTTTGTATAAAGATCACGGAGTTTAAAAGCGAATTTGTTGATGATGCGATGGATACACCGTTAGAAAATTTTCAGTCATTCGCTATGGTTTTAGTTGATTTAGATTTTGATGGCATGTGCTTTACAATGGATCAGGCCTATTTTGCCGGAGATTTATTGCCTAAACAACGCAAAAAGAAAAATGTTGCTGCTGATCAAGATAATATTAATGTTGCCGCTGAAATAAAAGCCGTACTGGAGTTATCGTTACCACCGTTAAAAAAAGCTGTTGTTGGCACTAAAATTGCGCTGGTGTATATTGACATTTTCGGTAATGAAGTTAAAGAAACGAAGACGGTGTGTTGTAATGACGATTAAAATTTTTAAAACAAAAGAATTAGTGCTCAAGGTCAATAAAAACTATGATCCAGCGCGATTGAATCTGGAAGAGTGGGATGCCTTTTTAGATGTTTTATGTGGCGAGCGGGAATTTCAAAAAGAAGCCATTCGCATAGCAATTATTTATTTAGCTAGTGGACTTTATGAAAAGATTGAGGATTTAATAAACGAGAATTATTCTAAAAATTCTGCGTTGCGGGAGCGTTATCGAACGGTCACCGAATACAAACAGCGCTTACAACTACCAAGCAAGTTGGCGGCAAATATTGATTTAGCGACTGGCACTGGGAAAAGCTATGTTATATATGGTATTGCGCAAATAATGCTGGGTTTGGGTTTGGTTGATAAGGTATTAGTACTATGCCCGTCGCTAACTATCGAAAAGGGATTGACTGAAAAATTTGAATCGTTATCCGGATGGAGTATACTAAGAAACACTATTCCTGATGCGACAAAATGGAAAAATCCACGGATAAACAACGCGGATACAACAATAAAAGATGGCGATATTTGTATTGAGAATATTCATGCAGCTTATGAACGCACTGGCTCGTCGATTCATGACAGTCTAATTGGTGTGGGGGAGCGGACCTTAGTATTAAATGATGAAGCACACCATGTTTATAATAAGGTTGAAGTGCGTAGTACTGGAAGCATGGATATTAAACGCTGGAAGGAATTTTTACTCAATCCCGATTATGGATTTCGATATATATTGGGCTTTACTGGCACAGCGTTTATTGATGATGAATATTTTAATGATTGCTTATATCGTTATTCGCTTCGCGATGCGGTTGAAGCTGGTGTAGTCAAACTGGTTGATTATGTGAGCGAAAGCGATGGGCGTATTGATGACAATGTGAAATTCCAATTAATTTATGATAATCATCGAGAAAAGCAGCTTAAGTATTCGAAAGTCAAGCCTATTACAATTTTTGTGACCAAAGATATAAACAATGCCAAAAAACTAGCCGAAAAATTGAAAGATTTTTTAGCGGAATGGGAATGCGTCTCAAAAGAAGAAATTGAAAGAAGTCATAAGGTTTCAATTGTGACTTCGCATTCTGACCACAAAGCTAATGTCGCTGAACTTGGTAAAGTTGATGATAAGGACAATCCAGTGGAGTGGATTATTTCAGTAGCGATGCTAACAGAGGGTTGGGATGTAAAAAACGTATTTCAGATCGTGCCATGGGTGGATAAGGCGTTTAACTCAAAACTATTAATCGCCCAAGTTTTAGGGCGCGGTTTACGTCTACCGCCGGAATATCAATCGCCTCAACCGATAGTAACGGTGTTTAACCATGCTAGTTGGAGTGCAAACATAGCTGGTTTGGTCGAAGAAGTATTGGAAGTCGAAACAAAATTGCACAGTAATGTTTTGCAGATCGGCGAACGGTCGAAATATAATTTTTGCGTTTATAACATTAACTATGATCGTAGACCGCAGGAAATCGAGCGTAAAGATAGCGAAACAAGGGTATATAATTATAAAGATTTCATCGAATTGGAAGCGCAATCAGAAAATATTGATATCGAAACTGGCTATATTGATATAAAAGGTGGCGTAAGACGAAAGAAAACCAGAGTCGCTTATAATACTTGGTCGATAGATGAAGTAGTTAATCAGCTTTTAAATGAGCTTAGGATTCGTGAGTGGGAGGGCGCAATTTTTAAGCTTGATAACGAGACTTATGATAAAGAAAGAATGCCATCGTGTGAAGTAATTCGAAAATTAATTAGCGATTCCATGAATAGACGGGGTATTACTTCTGGCCGGCTTACCGCAAACAATAAGCAGAGAGTATTAAAGTCGTTTAATACCTTACTTCGTAAAGGCAGTATGACGATAATATATACTAACGAATCACAATGTTTGGAAGAAATTTCAACTGCCTTGAATATGCGTATGGAATCGTTGTCTGTTGGTAATTTGAAACATGATTGTACTGTATATTATAGTAACGAGTATGAAAATGAAATTTTTAATAAAGATTGTCTTGAGGTGCTGAAAGAAGTTATTAATGATCAATCCATGCTAAGAAGTGCCAGCAAAGAAATAAATACCTTTAAATTTAAAACGGCATTGGATATAGTCTTTACCTCAATGGAACCAGAACGTGAATTTGTAAAATTATTATGCAACAATGGTAATGTGGAAGCTGTTACATCGTGGATGAAGTCAAGGGATAGCGGCTTTTATAGCATAAGTTACTCAATTCGTGAGGGCAATCATCCTAAACAGAAAACCTTTAATCCGGATTTTTTTATTAGAGTGGATAAAGATGGATGGGAAAATATTATTGTAGTTGAAATAAAGGCTGATAATGACGACAGTAATGAGAATAAACAAAAGTATAAGTATGCCAATCAGCACTTTGATTTACTAAATGAAGAATTGTTTCGATGTGATATTAAACAGAAATATTTTTTTCATTTTGTTCACCCGTCATTTTACAACACATTTTTTGAATATTTGCGTGATGGTAGATTAATAGCGGGAAACTTTAAGAGTGCATTGGAATTATTGTTAGAGCAAAATGGATCGGTGGAAAATGGTGAAGGATTTCTCTGAGCTTACGTTTTTTGAGTTTTTGTAAGGCAGGCACCCTATTTAGTGATGTTTGATACTAATTATTATCAACCTGTGCGGTTGTGCTTACCTCTAGTTTGTATCCAGAGTCATCTTGATTAACGATTACTCCGTCTCGTTTCTCAACTTTTGTAGTAACATTAATCGATTTTATCAATGGTCTTTTGCCTCGTAATGAGGTTATTTTAAAAGCCTTCCGTAAAGATGTGCCTATGTATCCGCAACTTGCTGTACGTGAACTGGTAGCTAATGCACTTATCCACCAAGATTTGTTTGTTAGTGGCAGTGGTCCGATGATTGAAATATTTACAGATCGAATGGAAATTACAAATCCAGGAACACCTTTAGTTAGTATCCAACGCTTTCTTGATTGCCCTCCTAGGTCGAGAAATGAGGTCTTAGCTTCTTTCATGCGGCGTGTGGGGATTTGTGAGGAGAGGGGTAGTGGTATTGATAAGGTTGTCAGCGAAACAGAATCATTTCAGTTACCTGCGCCTATGTTTGAATCAGTAGAGCAACATACTCGAATTACTCTATACGCTCATAAATCTTTAAATGATATGGGGAAAGATGAAAGGATTAGGGCCTGCTATCTTCACGCTTGCCTGAAATTTGTAAATCGAGAATATATGACCAATACTAGTTTGCGTCAGCGACTAGGTATTGAGGAGCAAAACAGTGCCACCGCATCGAGAATTATTCGCGATACCATCGCGGATAATTTAATTCGTCATTACGACCCTGCAGCATCGCGAAAGTATGCTAAGTATGTCCCATTTTGGGGTTAAGTATCTATCAATTCTTATTTGATGGCATTTTGATAGAAAGAACATAAAATTATTTATTGGTTTAAAGATAAAAGGTCAGAATCCCTTTATAATGCAGCATTCAGGGCTTGTTAAGCTTGAGTGAATCATAAAATTTTATTTGATGGCATTTTGATAGAAAGAATTAAATTATTTATTGGTTTAAAGATAATAGGTCAGAATCCCTTTATAATGCCAGCATTCAGGGCTTGTTAAGCTTGAGTGAATCGTAAAATTTTATTTGATGGCATTTTTATAGAAAGCATATAGAATTATTTATTAGGCACCTGAGCTAGTTTGTTTAGGTTGATCTCACGCCCAAACCGCTTATGACGCTTAATCTGCAACTCATAGCGGATCCTACTCTGAGAAATATTTGTAGTGTTACTCCATTGGTCCGTGACCTTTGTGTCCAAAAGTAATTTCCGTAGTACTGGGGGAAAGCCTTGACCAGATTTGTTGCAATCCATAAAATCGTTGCTGTTCAAACTATTATTAACTGTTATCAAATTGGTATGAGGCTCCTTTCATTTTATTTTTGTTCAAACATTTTTATACAAGATGAAACCATTTGCTCCTAAAATGATAATTTTACGAATTCTGTTCAAATATTTTTACAACGCCACAGGTGTTGTGGCTGTGTAATATAGTATGCTTTTGTTAGAAAATGCTTGGGATAATCATAGCTATCGGTTTAAATTACATTTAACAATAGTAATAGGTTGATGCAATCTTATTGGAGAAAGGTGTTATATGGTCAACAAGAAACCCGAACTTTTCCCCCACCAAAAAGAAGCTTTAAATAAGATGAATAGTTTTTATAAAAATATGGATAATCCATATGCCGGATTGGTTGTTATTCCGACTGGTGGAGGTAAAACTTTTACTGCTGTTCGATGGATTCATGATCAAATGGATAAACGAACAGTCAAAGTAGTATGGTTGGCACAATCGTTTGAATTGCTTAATCAAGCCTATGCATCTTTTATATCGGACGAGAGAAATAGTAAAGAACAGTCAAATATAAGAATTGTTTCCAGTAACAGTCAACATAGTAGTATTGATAAGATTACAAATGCTGATGACATAGTGATTATTACCACTCAAACTGCAATCCTTTCAATGAAACAAGAAGATAATAATTTAATCCGGTTCGTAAATGATAATTCGGATGCGGGGATGATTGTGATTCTTGATGAAGCTCATCATGCTCCAGCATATGGATGCAGGAAACTACTATTAAAACTCAAACAGGATGTTCAAAATCTATGGCTGCTAGGATTAACTGCGACACCTACGTATACCAATGTCGGCAGGCGAGGATGGCTATGGACAATATTTGACGGTGGTGTAATATACGAGGTTGAAAAGCAATTATTACAACAACAACATATTTTGGCACGAGAAAACATCATCAAGAAAAAGACTCCAATGAAGATTGAAGTAAGCGATGTGGTTTTTGATCAGCTAATGCGGCAGCACAGAGATATTCCGGAAAATATCATTGAACAAATTGCAAGTAATACGGAGAGAAATAATTTTATTATCAATGATTACTTGAATCACAAAGCACTCTATGGAAAAACTATCATGTTTCTAGACAGATGGTTCCAATGTCTATATGTAAAAGAAAGACTAATCGAAAATGGGATTATTACCGATGCTATTTTCTATCAAAACAATACCGATCTTGAGGTGCTTTCAGGGGAGAAACAATCCAACAAACAAATTATGGATGGGTTTCGGAGTAATAAATTAAATGTTCTATTGAATGTCAAAATGTTAACAGAAGGTGCAGATGTTCCAGACGTGAAAACTGTGTTTATTACTCGCGATACGACCAGTCACATCCTTTTGCAACAGATGATAGGACGAGCACTAAGAGGAGAACGAGCTGGTGGCAAAAAGGTTGTTGCAAACATTGTCCTGTTTGGTGATAACTGGGATAAAACAATTGCATGGGCAGAACCTGAACGGCAAGGCGAGATTGATGATTCAAGAATAAAACAAATAGCCATGCCTTCAGAAAAGATTTCCATCAATTTGATGGAGCGACTAGTGCAAAGTATGACCTTTAACTTGGTACATGTGCCAGACTTTTTAGACTTAATCCCCATCGGGTGGTATCAAGTTGAATATGTTTCTTATTGCGGCGGAGAGGAATCTGTAGAGGTAATAAAAGATGTAGTATTAGTATATCAGCAAACAAAGGAACTTCTTGAAAATTTTATCTCGAGAAGCATTGGTAATTTGTCTGAAAAATGGGCTTTGGAAGAGATAGATACACATTTTATTAATAAAGAAGCGGGTAACATAATTTCTGATTACTTTAAGGGTTTGGACTCTGCATTTATAAAAGAATTGCGAAATGGAATTCCTTCATTATGTAGACATATTGCCCAAAGTAACTCTGAACCTCGCTTTTTAGCATTTACTAACCGAAACGATTTTGATTTAGAAAAAATTGCAAATCAACTTATTGAGCTAACTCCATTAGCACAATACAGTTTTTTAAACAATGAGTACAATAAACCAGGAAGCATTTGGCCACATCTGTACATGCAATTTTATCACTTCAAATCAGCATCAGATATGTATATTAATAAAATTCTCTTTAAATTGTCAAACGGAAATGAATATGGTATACCATCTATGGATCGCGAACAAGTGCTCCAGGCAGCTAATTCAAAAGAACAAATCAAAGCTGTAAAAATTAGAGATAACAACACATGTTTATGCTGCGGCCTCACAAGTAAGGAAACCAAGTTAGAGGTGACTGAAATTTTGCCAGCCCATCTTGTGGGGCAATCAACAATAAATAATTTGCTTACACTCTGTACCAGATGCAACAGATTAAAAACGGACCGAATTATCAACTTTTATAATCAAAGAACTGCCTTGGCTTATCCAAAGCAATTTAATGGAATAGTATTTGACAAACGGCACAAAAAAAATATCCCACGAATTAAAGCTGCAATTCAAGGTTCAGTCAATATTTTTTTTGAATGTGGGGCTGTATATGATATTTTCTTAAGTCGTCGAAAAAACTCTCCTCACTATAGCAAATGGACAATTATTTTATATAGTGGGAATAGTATCGATTGGATGAATAATGTTAATTCTGAGTTACTTCATTACATCCGAGTCATCTTGATGCAAGACCATATTAATGATATTTTATACAAAAAAATAAAATAAATTTACCATTTAAATACTACAGATAAAAATCTGTACATTTTTATCTGATTCCTGTTAATATATCTGTTTTTCTTCAATTATCCTTGATTTCCAATTGTTGCTTTCTGGTTGAAATTGTGTACAATAGTACTAATATTGGAGTAATATGGGGAAGGAGGATTGTTTATGAAGAAAGCATTTACTGTTCCGACTTCAAATAACTATAATGCTATGTTTGGGAATTTGATTAGCGAAGATGGTGTGATGGCTGCAACTTGTATTGCGCAATGCACTGGTTGCGTATGTTCTTGCAGATGCTCTTGTAAAGCCATAGATGAATTAGGATTTGAGTGGTAAGGAGGATTGTTATATGATATTTATTGTACCGACAGAAGAGGATTCTGTAAAAGTATTTGCGAATATAAATACTGATGCTAATTATGGAATGGCTAAATGTGCTTGTGTAGCTTGCAATAGTTGCACATGTGCTTGTTCTTGTAGAGCAGTTAGTGAGTTCCCAGATATTTGGGTATAAGGCAAATATTCATTGGGAGAGATTATGATGTCTCTCCTTTTTGTTTTGTTGGATGAGGAGGATCAGTATGGAGGGAAAACTTTACTTTTCTAAGTATACTAAAGTATTTGAAAAAGGGGGGGTATTTGCATACTATCATTCATTAAGAATGAAGCCGATATACGTTGACGAAAAACTTCATTCTATTATACAAATATTGTCTAAAAACGGAAGCCAGAAAAAGAGTTTTGAAAATTTATTAAACGAGGAAAAGCTGCAAGCACAACAAATCCTTGATGTGCTTATCGAATATAAAATATTCTCTAAAGATATGGATTATGACGAAAAGGTTATTACCGGTTTCCGTAACGGATTACCTAAACCCTATATACAGATTGCTTATTTTGTAATGACTGAACTCTGCAACCTGGCTTGTTCGTACTGCTTTATTGAAAATAAGATGGATGGCTCCATTGTCAGGGAAAAGGTTATGACTAAAGAAAGAGCTAAAAAAGGACTTGATTTCTTCTGCAAACAAATCCAAAAAGACGAATCCATGTTTAAAGAAGAAAAAAATATCATTATATATGGTGGTGAACCCCTTATAAACTTCGGTACGTTAAAACATCTGCTTAACCTGATAGACCAATACAAAGTGTTAGGAAAGTTGCCCGATAAAACTAATGTCTCAATTATTACCAACGGAACTTTACTTACTTCAGAGATAGCCGAAGTATTGAAAAATAATAATATTTCCATTGCGGTTTCTTTAGATGGATCGAATGAGTGCGCCAATAGTTGCAGAAAATTCCAAAGCGGAGATAAAGCTTTTGATGATATTATCAAGGGTATTGAAGCAGCTTCGTCGGTTGGATGCAATTGCGGCCTGTCTATAACATTGACTGAAGAAACAATCAAAGATTTGCCGCAAATCGAAGCAGTGGTAGATAAATATGATATTTCTAGCTTAGGTTTTAATATACTGATGACGGATGAGAACTTTCAGGTATCACCAAAATACAACGAGGAAGCTTCAGAATTTATAATTAAAGCGTTTGAGTTGTTCCGTGAGAAAGGAATCTATGAGGATAGGATGATGCGTAAGGCAAAGTCTTTTTCAAATTCTAAAATTTATTTGTATGATTGCGGTGCATTAGGCGGAAACCAGATTGTTATAGCACCAGATGGGCAAGTTGGTATTTGTCATGGGTATTTATACAATCGTGAGTATTTTCCAACATCCATTGATGATGATACCTTTGACCCTACTACAAACGACGTATACTTAGAGTGGAATAAACGAACACCTATAAACATGGAACAGTGTATTGATTGTGAAGCCCTTGGAATTTGCGGTGGAGGATGTCCGCAAAATGCAAAAAATAACAGTCAAAACAAGTCTATTTGGGATTTGGATGATCGATTCTGTGTTCATGCAAAGAAAACTTTAGAATGGCTAATTTGGGATTTGTATCAAAAGACTATCGCATAAACTTTATTGATGCAATGGGAAACCACCTCGATATAGAATATACGGCTTAGCTTACTGTGGAATATCTTGAGGAAAAATGTTTCTTAGAGCAACATACCAATCAATAACTGGGTGACCGTTGAAGATGTCAGGATGGGAAAAGTCCTCATCAAATGGGAAAACAAGAAGTTTAAAAAGATAAACTAAATAGTAAACAAGCTGAATCAAGTAAAAAAAAATTATAGGGAACTGCCAGACACTGCGGGTACGGATTTAAGGTTTAGAAAAAATAATATGCTCAAATCGTTGGACTAGCCCGGCAAAGAAAAGAGATGATAAGATGGCCGTTTTCGATGTGTTGCCCAGAAACTTTTTCTCGGTTTTGGTGTCAACAAATCGAGAGATATATGTAGAAGCTCTGCTACTTTTGCACCAAATGTTTCAATTTGAACTAAACATCAAGGTAGATGATTATATTTCTGCTCTCATCTCCTTGCAGGAAGATAAAGATTTTATGCCCGAAGAAGATGATGAAATTACCGAAGGAAGTTTGACATTTAGCGGAAAAGCCAGACTAATACTTGGCCGTTTTATCAAAACGGGATGGGTGGAAAAAGAGTTTTTGGATGGCTCTTTTATTGAAATCATTACACCACAACCATACGCAATTCCGGTGATGAAGCTTCTAGGTGAATTGGGCAACGGAGGAACACAAGAATATAACTCTCTTGTTTTTGCGACTTATTCCGCGCTAAAACAAGCTAAATCAGATCATGTGGATCAGATGTACGAGGCTGTGCTCTCTGCAAAAACAAATACCGAACAATTGCAATACCAACTCCGTAGCCTTTATCATGGAATTCGCAGCTACCTAAGGGGGATTGAAAACCAAAGTGGTATCAATGATTTACTTCAGAACCATTTTGAAAGCTACAAGGAAATGTCTGACCGAATTTATCACCCAATCAAAACCATGGATTCTATCCATCGGTATATGGTTCCGATTCAAAATCTCCTGATGGAGGTTCTGGGCAATGCTGCTCTGATGCAAACCATATACGACCGGGCCATGACAGTAAAAAAATATGAACATCCCGAGGAGGCACAGGGGGACATTGTTACGGCAATTAACTATGTGCTGGATGCCTATCAGTTATTGGGTAGCATTATCACAGAAATCGACCGCAAACATAGTAACTACACCAAAAGCTCCATTGAGAAGATTCGGTACCTGATGACAGCCGATCAAACTATTAAGGGAAAGCTGGCGCAGCTTCTGAAAGCCTATGCCTCAAGTGATGCAACGCAGCAGGAATCTATAGGAGCTAGATTGGAGCGGAATATCATTGTTAACCGTCAGGAGTTTTTTGACGGAAAATCCCTCTACCATAAAAGTGTCAGAAGCCGACGAATAGATACTACACCCTTGGAGGTGGATTCCTCAGAGGAGCTGTTTAATGATTTGATGAGCGGCATGATAGAACAGATTAAAAATGGTTATCCGATTTCCAGAGTCTGTGCTTATGTGGACAAATTACTAGCACATGGAAACAGTGAAATTACCAGTGAAAATATTACAATAGATGAAGATTCGGATTTCATTTTACTGTTGTTAGCCGTCTTGCGAGCCAACGATCCAGAGGTAACCTATTCAGTCGAACTTGCCAACGGAACAATGGAAAGAAACGGCTATCGCATTCCGCACATGATGATCCGAAAAAAGGAGGAGTTGCACCATGTGGAGTGAAGAATATGAAAAACTGTCTTCTTATGAAAAGGGCGAGTTTCGGCGTCTGAGCAACTATCTCCTGTCTCATACCTATCTTGTCCGCTATGAGTATCAGAGCAGCCAGCAGATGACAATGCCAAGTAGCGATTATACGATGGTTTCAAGGCTTTTTCCTGTGATGCAGGAGTACTTTTCTGTCTCAGGCTGGAAGCTAGAGAAAGAGGACAACTACGGTGTCATGTCCCTCATCAACATATATGACCATAATCGCCTGCGCGTGGACCGATTTACTACGCTGTTTCTTTATACTTGCCGTCTTATCTACGAGGAGCATAGAGAGGAAGCCGGGCAATTTCATACGGTGCGAACGGATACGCAAACCGTCGTGGAAAAGATGCGAATGTTGGGACTTTTGGAAAAGGGAAAAACCAGCCAGAAAGAGCGCTTAGATGCTCAACGAACCTTGGCACACTATAATGTCTTACAAAAAATGGACAGTACGTGGAGCAACGAGGGAAATCAGCTTCTCATTTTACCTTCTATCCTATCAATGGTGTCCAATCAGGGGATCAACGATATGATGATAGAACTGGAAGAAATGAAAAATAACGGGACACAGAATGATGAGGAAACGGAGGAGTCTGTATGAAAAAACTAACTAGGCTCCTTCTGATACATTGGCATTACTTTACCCATGAAACAGTATCCTTTGAGACACTGAACTTTCTTACTGGTAAAAATGCCTCCGGAAAGTCCACAATTATTGATGCGATGCAGCTTGTGCTTTTTGGAGATACCAGTGGCAGTTATTTTAATAAAGCTGCCAGCGGAAAAGGCAATCGTTCCTTAATGGGCTATCTCAAAGGCGAATTGGGGGATGATGAGGACTTCGGCTTTAAGTATTTGCGAAATGGTAGATTTACCAGCTATATCGCATTGGAGTTTTACGACGAGGAAAAGGACAGGTATTTTACCGGTGGCTGCTGCTTTGATGTGTATTCCGAGAACGATATGCAAAAGCTGTTTTTCTTGTACGATGGCGGATTTCCACAAAGCGAATTTGTGGAAAATAAAATTCCATGGGAGATTCGAAAGCTACGAGAATTTCTGAAAGAGAACTGCCCGAGCCATAAGACTACCGATGTAGGGCGAGAATTTCGGACGGCATTATACGGTAAAATGGGCGGATTGCGTGATCGATTTGGTTCTTTACTGAAAAAAGCGGTTTCTTTTAATCCAAATGTTGATATTCAGGATTTTATATCAGAGTTTGTGTGCGATACACAGCAAACGGTCGATGTCAGTCAAATGCAGGAAAACATTAGAAGCTATAAACGTTTAGAAGAAGAAGCGAATGTCTTACAAATAAAAATTACACAATTAGAACAAACCATGGTAGAGCATACCGCTTTTTTACGTGCAAAGCAGGATGAGCAGCTCTATTCTTTTCTGATTGATCAGGCACAGCAGGACATGAAAATATCCGAACTGGAAAGAGTACAGAAAAATGTGGAGGAACTGCTATCTAAGCTTCGAGATGTGGAATTAAGCATTGCAAGCCAGAGCAGTCGTCTCTCTCAAATGCAGGATGAGCGCAATCAGCTGCACGCAAGACTGATTAACGACGAAGCGGCACAAGCAATTGAGCTGCTGGAATCTGAAATAGTTGCAAAAGAGGCTCAAATCAAAGGCATTTTTGAAGGTTTTGAGAAAGCAATTGCCCGGTTGTCAAAATACATTTCAAGTTGGAATAGATGCGTGAACGGTATGTCAGAGAAGCTAATGTCTCTTGAAACAGGCAACTTGGATGCACTGCTTGATTCACGTATTCTTGATATCTGCGAGGAAAGCGCTCATTTTTTAAAGCAAGCGGAATGCTTGGCAAATATGGATGATCAGTCGATCCTTTCTGTTGGAGAAAACGGGCTACAAGAATTATCATCCCTAGTGCAGATGCTTAGCGCCCATACAATTGAGCTTGGCTCGCGTATCGTAGACGAGCAGAAACGGTTGGCCATCCGGCGAAGCGCTTTGCAACAGGAACAAAATTCTTTGGAAAGTGGAATCTACCAATTCCCTCAGGATGCCATAGATTTGAAAGCAGCGATTGCGTCTCGGCTGCGTACTCTTGCGAAGCACAAGGTAAAGGTTACCATCGTTGCAGAAGCGGCCGAGATTGAAAATGACCGTTGGCGCAATGTAATTGAAGGCTATTTAAATACACAGAAATACTATATTATTGTTCCAGACCTGTATTTCAGGGATGCTTTACGTGTATTTGACGCAATGAAACGTGACCGAAAACTGTATGGTACAGGTCTTGTTGATATCGAGAAACTGCGTCGTAAAAACCCGTCTATTGACCCGGGTAGTCTTGCAGAGGAGATACAAACCAACGATTCGGATGTAAGAATATTTTTGAATTTCACTTTGGGTTGGGTACATAAATGCGAAACGGTAAATGAGTTGCGTCGTTTTAGTACAGCGGTCACCGACGATGGAATGCTGTATCAGAACTATGTTGTGAGGGCTATGAACCCAGAACGCTGGGCAAAACCCGCCATTGGACAAAGCGCAATTCGTAGGCGACTTGAGGTTGTAAAACTTGAGCTTACTATGCTCACCAATCAAATTTCTGCCTGTGCCACAGCAAAAGCTGGTATTGATTTGTGCAGCAAACTATCTATTCCCGGCGAAAGCGATATCCAGCAAGCAGTGGCATACGCAAAAGAGATGCAAACCACTTCTGTTTTAGAACAAGATGTTATGAGATTGCGCACCAGCCTGGCAGCTATTGATAAAAGCTCCATTGATGCGCTCAAAAATCATCTTGCCCAATTGGATATCAGCATTAAGAGTCTTGAGGCAGACTTAAGAACGCAGAATAAAGAGCAGGGTATCTTGGAAGAGCGTTTACGGGTATGTCAAGAGGAAACCATTCCAAAACTGGAATATGAAATTAAGACATCGCTACAGTTCATTGCTCAAAAGTATGATTCCGAATGGGTTGAAAGTACAGGCGGATTACGTTATCAACGTGAGATTTCAACAAGACGAAGTGCGGAAGATATCTACAGAGCATTCCCGCGTGAACTTGCTCGCTCAACAAATGCCAGAAATTCCTCTTGGAGCAATTTGGTTGAATTGCGTCAGGATTACAATCGCAAATACATCATGGGGTACGATACAAAGGCAGAGGCAAATGATGCTTATGATGATGCGTGGTTAGAACTCTCCGAAAATAAGCTGCCGGAGTATATAGCCCGCATTGAGGATACGCGCAAAAAAGCATTCGAGCAATTTCAAGAGGATTTTTTGAGCCGCTTGGAAAACAACATCAGGGATGCAGATACGCAGATCAATGGACTCAACGCGGCAATTAAGGGCAGCTTCTTTGGCGAGGAAAGCTTCCGTTTCAAAGTCATTCCCAGACCAGAATATAAGCGTTATTATAATATGCTTGTCGATCCCATGAAAATGGAGGGCGGCTACAATATTTTTTCAGAGCAGTTTAATCTAAAATATAAGGATGAAATTGCCGAGCTCTTTGCAATCATCACTAATGAGGATGGCGGAGGAAAAGCGCAGGGAAAAAGCGATTATGACAAACGCGTTCAAATGTTCACTGACTTTAGAACCTATCTCACCTTTGATTTGGAATCTGTGAATCGGGATGGAGAATCCCAGCGTCTGTCTAAAACAATGGGCAAAAAATCCGGTGGTGAAACACAGACCCCGTTCTATGTTGCAGTGCTGGCATCCTTCGCTCAGCTATACCGCACAGGACGAGATAAAACGCAAAATACGGCACGTCTTATCATATTTGACGAAGCCTTTTCCAAGATGGACGGAGAGCGGATTATCCGCAGCGTACAGCTGTTGCGTCAGTTCCATTTTCAGGTCATTCTTTCTGCCCCTACCGAAAAAGTCGGTGACATTGGAACCTTGGTAGACAGGAATCTCTGTGTACTAAGAGAAGGAAAACATACCTGCGTCAAGGCGTTTGACCCCAGAAAATCGGAGTGGATTGAAAATGAATGATGAGATGGAGCGAAAACTTATAACGGCACTTCTGAACAAATATGAGCGCAGCAGCTTTTTTCGCGCAGGTACAGTACCAACAAAAAGGATTCTGCTGAAGCTGTATGAGAACGGGAAATGCGAGTTCTCGGATTACAACATTGAAAACAGTGAGCAACGAATCCGCGTCAATGAATGTATACAGGCATTGGCGCACAAAGGATTCGTCCGTTTTGAATGGATGAAGGGCGAAGAAAATCATATCGTGTCAAAAGTCTGGCTGAATATGGAGGACTTGCAAAATGTCTATTGCTTTATACATAGGCAGCCGCAAAGTGATATTCTTTCTAACATTGAAGTCGAGTTAGCGGAGTGTATGGAGTCCATTCGATTGCAATGGATAAAAGACTATTTGCAGGATACCTGCGGGTATATTCGGCAAAAGCGGAAACTCCATGCATTGGTTCCCGAGAATGCGCAGGATCGGAAATCACTGCTACAAGCATTGCGGTACATAGATGCCAGCAAGGATAAAGAGCTACTGAAACGAGTGTTCTCTGTTCGCTGCTTTGGTGATAGTAAGCATTTTGAACGAATTGTCGAGACGCGGTTGCTACGCATTCTGAAGAAGTATTTGGACTGCGATGACCAAACAACAGATGAACAGCTGTTGAATCAAATTGGTATCGTAAAATACCCAGAGCAATTTGAGTTCTGTGGGCTAATTTCTCTTAAATTTCCAGATGGGCAATGTCTGGACTTCTCAAATCTAAGCGGCGGCAGCACTGTTTATGGACAAGACATGGCAACGGCGCAGATTACACTTTCAAAAGGAGTGCGCTGCATTTTATCCATTGAAAATAAAGCAAATTATTTTGATTACATCAGTAAGCATCGCAAGCCTGAAGAACTCATTATCTATCACGGAGGACAATACAGTCCGTCTAAGCAAATATTCCTTCAAGCCGTTGCACACTCATCTGAACAGTTACCGTGGTATCATTGGGGCGATATTGATTACGGAGGGTTCAGCATGCTTGCAAGACTTCGCCGTGAAATTAACTCCAGCATTCAGCCTTACCGAATGAATAAGCAGGAATTAATCACATTTGCGGAGTTAACAACATCCTTCTCGTCTGAGTATTCGCAAAAATTGCATGAATTGACGGCAAGGGCTGAGCTAAAAGACTGTTCGGAGTGCCTTACCTATATGCAAGAGCGCTGTATGCGGTTAGAACAGGAGGCTTTGCTGGAATAATTGTCCAACTGCGTCGCCGAAGATGACAGGATTTGAACCCATATTATATATTGACCTGTTCCCGAGAACGGATAAAAATAGATAAAATCGTGGATATATTCCCTCACACGGAAATATCCTAAAAAACGCCTTTGACGTATTCCCACGAACGGAAAATCAGCCAAATTCATACCCGACATCAATCTGATGCTTTCGTTCCAGCTGGTAAGAAGGAACATATCAAGGTTAACCTTTAATTTTGCCTATACCTTTTAATTATTTCCCTAAGTAACATTACAGAGGTGTGCATTTTAGTTATGCTATCCGCGGCTACCCCATAAGAATTTGATTAACTTATAAAGCAAAAAGGCTTTTGAAGTCATTAATGACCGTCGAAGCCTTATCTATGCGTTTTTGCCATGTGTCGCTCTCGAACAACCTCTGCGGTATTGTATCAAAGACGGAACGAACATAGATCCAGCTTATAGCACAGGCAGTATATTTATTGAATCTCGTAACCGTTTTTAGTGATAATAAATTGACACTGGGTAAACTCTATGGTCAAGAGAAAACTTGTCCACGTCCGCTATCGCCAGAATGAATCTGTTTTTACATGACGCTGATGGTAGATATTTATAGTAGTATATGTTGAAAATAAGTGTTGTGGGGTTTTATTTGGTATTTAAAATAACCTAAAGGCTAAAGTCAAAGGGACACGAATAAATAATTTGCCTGAGATCGTTAGAGAACATCGTAAATGACCATAATATGGTACAATGGCTTAAAGAACACATCGAATTGAGGAATGAAAATGTTTAAGGTCTATTCTATTGGACATTCTGTTTATCCTAACGAATTCTTTTTTAGTCAGTTGCGAAAATACGAGGTTGACTGTGTAATCGATGTTCGCAGTATTCCTTTTTCCAAGTACGCGAGTCAATATAATAAAGATAAAATTCACGAGTACCTAAAACGTCATGGACTGATGTATTTGTTCATGGGGGAAGAATTAGGTGCCAGGCGCTCTGATCTCACGCTGTACAATGCAGAAGGCTACGTTGATTTCGAAAAAGTGAGCAGGAGTGATTTGTTCTTAGTGGGGATTGAAAGAATTATGGTCGGTTTGCAAAAAGGTTATAATATTGCGTTAATGTGTACGGAAAAAGATCCTATTGTATGCCACAGGGCAATTCTTGTGGGCAAGGGTTTACAAGATTGTGGCTGCGCCGTAAGCCATATTAAAGAAGATGGGAATACCGAGACGCAAAGTCAATTAGAAGAAAGGATGCTTAACCATTACTTCCCTAATTGGGGGCAGCAATCGTTATTTGTAGACCAGGAAAATGCTTACTCACACAATGATATCGTAACCAAGTCATATCGGCTGAAAAATGCGGATATCGGTTACCGGTTGGAAAGTGAGTACAGGGAAGTTATCCAAGCATCACTGTAGCAATATTTATCTACTCCTAAAATGAGATCATCTCATTATTTTGTTCAAACTATTTTAAACAATAATAAACTTGAGGTAAAGCTTCCTTCCCTTTGTTCAAACATTTATATACAAAATGATGCTATTTGCGCCAACAATGATAATAGAATAGGCAAAGTCTGTACAAACTTTTTTACACAGCCACACCTTTTGTAGTTGTGTAAAAAAGCTTGGATAATATTAATAAAGTTTGTACATTTGTAAAAAAGTTTGTACAGATGTTCTGCAAAATGATAAGTCTTGTATAGATCAGTTAAATAAATATAAAAGATCACTTTCACTTGAAACTGGCCTGTCAGCTGAAATTGCAAATATTGTAAAACTATTTATAGAAGCTCTGAATGAAAATGTATTTAAACAGAGGCAACTGGCAGAAATGTCGCTTGCGCAAAAAGAACGTACGATTACAGACTTTACGATTTCACTTATTGGAAGAACGAAAGCTGGCAAAAGTACATTGCATGCAATTCTAACCAATCAGGGTTACGACAAGATTGGTATGGGAAAGCAGAGAACGACGAAATATAACAGGGTTTATCAATGGAACCTTCTTCGTTTGATTGACACTCCCGGTATTGGATCAGCAGAAGCAGCAGGAAGAACCGATGATGAAATTGCAGAGAGTGTACTTGGAGAATCTGATGTAATTTGTTTTGTGGTGGTAGATGACAGTATCCTGAAGGATATACTTGAATTCATCGAAAAGGTAGCAGCTTTAAATAAACCGGTTATAATTTTACTGAATCATAAAGAAAATATTATGAGTGATGTTAAGTTCAAGCGTTTTGTAGAGAAACCGTCAGATTGGCTCGCTATTAAAGGAGAATCTAACCTTCAGGGCCACATTAACAGAATCCAGAAATATGCGGATGATCATGGATTTGGAACCCAATAAAAGTTTTTCCAGTCTTCTTATTAGCTGCACAAATGGCTGGTGAGGAAAAGTATAAAGAAAATAGAAAACTATTGTGGGAAAACTCAAATATAGATTCTTTTATTGACCAGTTGAAAATATGGATATTTTCTGCCGGAAGAATAAAAAGGGCACAGACTATTCTTGATGAAGCAATACATATCTTTGATAAGTCAAAGGAACAGATTTCACTGGCGCAAAAACCGGTTGAGGAGCAAATTAATAAACTTACAGAACAAAGGGCGAATAAGATTGACGCATTGAGACAAGCTCAGGAGGCGACAATAAGTAATGTAAGAGCTGCTTTGCAAGAAAAATTTTATAACTTGGCTAACAATGAAGCACTGGTATTTGCAGAAAATGTTTATGGCCAAAAAGGAGACATATCAGAATTGTGGACTTCTTATCTAGAAAAGATAAGCTTTGAAGATGATGTGAAAACTGCTATTGAAGTTGAACTGAATTCATTCGTAAAAAAAGCAGATAACACAATCAGCGATCTTTTTGAAGACTTTTACTATTCCTCGTATAATCAATTTA